>NZ_MAQZ01000046.1:0-141096 GCF_001756285.1 Frankia sp. CgMI4 | reverse complement strand
GTCACGCACATCGCGTTGGACCGGGAGCGGGTGGTGGCGGGGACGGGCAGTGTGGTGGGTGGCCCGTTGCCGGGTGTCCGGACGTATGTGTTGGACGAGTTCCTGCGGCCGGTGCCTCCCGGGGTGGTCGGTGAGCTTTATGTGGCGGGTGCCGGGCTGGCCCGTGGCTATCTCAATCGTCCCGCGTTGACCGGGGAGCGGTTCGTGGCCTGCCCGTTCGGGGGGTCGGGGGAGCGCATGTACCGCACGGGTGACCTGGCCCGGTGGACCGGCGATGGTGGGCTGGTGTTCGCSGGGCGGGCGGATGCGCAGGTGAAGATCCGTGGTTTCCGGATCGAGCCCGGCGAGATCGAGGCCGTGCTGTCCGGGCATCCCGCCGTCGACCAGGTCGCCGTCGTGATGCGTGAGGACCAGCCCGGCCACMGGCACCTCGTGGCCTATCTCGCCGGGACCGCCGGGACCGCCGGAACCGCCGGGGACGGCTCGGACCTCCGGGACTTCGCGGCCGGGCTGTTGCCGGACTACATGGTTCCTTCCGCGGTAGTGCTGCTGGACGCGTTGCCGTTGACGGTCAACGGCAAGCTGGACCGGGACGCGCTGCCGGCTCCCGACTTCGCGGGCCTGGCCGGTGGCCGGGAGCCCCGGACGCCCGTCGAGGAGGCGCTGTGCGCGCTGTTCGCCGAGCTGCTGCACCTGGAGTACGTCGGGGCCGACGACAGCTTCTTCGACCTCGGCGGCGACTCGATCATGTCGATGCAGCTGGTGGCCCGGGCCCGCCGTGCGGGCATGGTGATCACGCCCAGGCAGGTGTTCGAGGACAAGACGCCCGCCCGCCTCGCGCTGGTGGCGGAGAGCAGGCCCGCCGGACCGGCGGTCGACGACCTGGCCGTCGGTGAGGTCCCGTTGATCCCGGTGATGCGTTGGGTGGCCGAGCGGACCGGGCTGCGCCGGTTCTCCCAGTCGGTGCTGACGATCGTGCCGGCTGGGCTGGGCGAGGGCCGGTTGGTCACGGCGGTCCAGGCTCTGGTGGACCGGCACGACGCGCTGCGGGCGCGGCTGGTGTGCCCCGGCCCGGACGTCGCCTCGTGGCGGCTGGACATTCCGCCGCCTGGTCTGGACGCCTCCTCGTCGGTGCACCGGGTGGACGCCGCCGGTCTGACCGGGCCCGAGCTGACCTCGCTGGTGGCCGCGGTGGGCCGGTCGGCGGCGCGGCGGCTCGATCCGGAGGCCGGGGTGATGCTGCAGGTGGTGTGGCTGGATCGGGGGCCGGATGCCCCCGGCCGGGTGCTGCTGGTGGCGCACCACCTGGTGGTCGACGGGGTGTCGTGGCGGGTGCTGCTGCCGGACCTGGCGGCGGCCTGTACGGGGGCTTCGCTGGAGCCGGTGGGCACCTCGTTCCGCCGGTGGGCGGGGCTGCTGGCCGGCTCGGCGGACGACCCGGCGCGGGTGGCGGAACTGCCTGGGTGGCAGCGGTTGCTGGCCGATCCCGAGCCGCCGCTGGGCGGGCGTCCCCTGGACCCCGCTCGCGACACGGTGTCGAGCGTACGGCGGGTGTCGGTCCCGGTGCCGCGTGACGTGACGGCGGCGCTGCTGACAACCGTACCCGCGGTGTTCCACGCCGGGATCGACGACGTGCTGCTGACAGGTCTGTCGCTGGCGGTGACCGAATGGCGCGGGGTGCCAGGCCCGGTGCTGGTGGATGTGGAGGGGCACGGGCGCGAGCCGCTGGCCGATGACGTGGATCTGTCGCGTACGGTCGGCTGGTTCACCAGCGTGCATCCCGTCCGGCTGGACCCGGGTCGGGTGGACTTCGCCGAGGTACGGGCGGGTGGCGATGCCGCGGGCGTGGTGATCAAGMGGGTGAAGGAGCAGGTGCGGGCGGTGYCGGGCGATGGCCTGGGCTTCGGCGTGCTGCGCTATCTCAACGTGGTCACGGGACCGGYGCTGGCCGCGCCACCGGTGCCGCAGATCGGGTTCAACTACCTGGGCCGGTTCACCACCTCGGCCAGGCAGGAGGAGTGGCAGCCGGTGGCGCTGGGCGGGGACATGCCCGAGCGGATGCCCGTCGCGCACGCGCTGGAGGCGGACGGGATCGTCGAAGACGGGCCCGACGGGCCCGRGCTCACCGTGTCGCTGTCGTGGCCTGCCGGTCTTCTCGAGCCGGACGCGGTGCGGGAGCTGACCGACGGGTGGGTGGCGATGCTGACCGGGCTGGCCGCTCAGGCGGGCCGCCCGGGGGCCGGCGGGCACAGCCCGTCCGRCTTTCCGCTGCTCAGCCTGGCCCAGCAGCAGCTTGAGGAGCTGGAAGCGGAAATCGCGATGGAGGACTAGCCGATGCCGGTGGCTCGGATCAACGGGATCAACCTGAGCTTCGATGACTACGGCGTGGGAGCGCCGGTCCTCCTGGTCACCGGGACGGGAGCCCCCGGGCGCGTCTGGCGGACCCACCAGGTGCCGGCGCTGCGAGCCGCGGGCTACCGCGTCATCACGATGGACAACCGGGGCATTCCGCCCTCCGACGCCGGGCCTGAGGGGTTCACGCTGGCCGACATGGTGGCCGACACCGCCGCCCTCATCGAGCATCTGGGCATCGAGGGCTGCCGGGTTGTGGGCTTCTCACTCGGCGCCATGATCGTGCAGGAGCTGCTCGTCGCCCGGCCCCGGTTGGTCGGGCAGGCCGTGCTGATGGCGACCCGCGGCAGGTCCGACGCGCTGGCCACCGCCATGTCCCTAGCCGAAATAGAGCTGTACGACAGCGGTGTCACGGTACCTGCGCGTTATGCGGCTTTCATGCATGCGCTGCAGAGCCTCTCGCCGCGTACGCTCAACGACGAACGGCAGATCAGGGACTGGCTCGACGTCTTCGAGGTCTCCGCGGTGACCCTCTCGGCGGCCCGCGGCCAACTGGGCCTGGAACTCATCCCCGACCGCCGGCCGGGCTTCGCGCATATCCAGTGCCCCTGTCTGGTGATCGGCTTCCAGGACGACCTGATAGTCCGTCCACCGCTGTGCCGCGAAGTCGCCGAGGCCATCCCGGGAGCCACCTACGAAGAAATTCCGGGCTGCGGCCACTACGGCTACCTGGAACGCCCCACCGAAGTGAACTCGGCCATTCTGGGCTTCTTTGCTCGGCAAACGACCGGCGCAGTGCCCGGTCAGGTCATCGTCACGTAGTGCCGCGGTAATCAACACGGCTGACCCGTTCCGTCATCGAGCCCCGGCCGCCGGTGATGGAGGTGCGTGGGAGCCTTGGCGTTCATTCGACCTCGGCCAGGGCGTGGGCCGGCCGCAGCCGGGTCGTGCGCCAGGCCGCGAGCGTGCCGGCGATCAGGGCCGCGGCGATGGCGATCAGGGCCGCCGCCGCGAGGGTGCTTGGCTCGGTGTGTGCGTTCAGGTGCACGGCGAGGTTGTGCGCGCCCGTGCCGGTGCCGACGGTGGCGGTCAGGGTCGGTGCGACCGCGTTGACAAGACCGATGCCGGCGTAGCCGACCGCTACTCCGAGCGCCGCGCCGGCGAGGCCGACCGTGCCGGACTCGGCCATGATCTGCGTGATGACGCGCCAGCTGGTCCAGCCGATCGCTTTCAGGGTTCCGAGTTCGCGCGTCCGCCGGGTTACGGAGGCGAGGGTGAACAGGCTGGCGGCGGCGACGGTGGCCAACAGCACGCCCACGGTGAGCCAGGTGCCRAGATCGTGCATGAGGGTGGTGGCGCTGGCGAGAGAGCCGTTGACCGCCTCGGCGAGGTCGCGTGAGCTGCTGAGGGTGGCCGAGGGCAGGAGCGCGGCGAGCTCGGTTTCGACCGCGCCGACGTCGGCCGCGGTGCTCGCCGAGACGTAGATCGTGCTTACCTTCCCCGCCAGCGGCTTCGAGTGCTGGCCGGCGGGCAGCCGCTGGGCGGCAGCGAGCGGGAGGTAGATGCTTGCCGCGCCGGTGGCCGTGGGTTGGGAGACGATCCCGACGACGGCGAACCGGGTCCCGGCAACGGTGATCGTCGATCCGACGCCAAGGTGGTGGGCGGCGGCGTACTGGGTGTCGATGACCGCGACGTCGCCGCGGCTGTCGGCCCGGGACAGGGAACGGCCCGAGCGAAGCGTGGCGGACGCGGCTGGCCCGAGGCCCAGGCGCGTGACGTCGATCCCGTCGATCCTCGTGCTGGTCGGGATGCCGCCCGAGCCGGTCGGCGGGAGGGTGATCTCGCTCAGGACCAACGAGTCCGCGACGCCGGCGACGTGCGCCAGCCCGGCGATGGCCCGCACCGTCGACGAATCCAGCACCGCCCCGCCGGCCACCGACAGGCCCGTGCTGCTCGCGCCGTCCGCGCTGCCGCTGCCGTCCGCGCTGCCGCTGCCGGTCGCGCCGGCGCGACGGTCGGCCGATGGTGTGGCGGTGACGGTGAGGTCGGTGCCGATCCCGTTCAGCGTGTGTAGCACCGCGGTCTGCGCGTCGTCGACCGCGGCGGCGGTAGCCGTCGTGGCGAGGACGAGCCCGACGCCGACGGCGAGCCCCGTGGCGACGAGCATCGCCTGACGCGACCGGTGCCGCAGTTCACGTCGAAGATAGGTCAGGACGAACATGAGGGCTCCGATCGTGCGTTCGCCGACCGGCGGCGTGCGTTTGACATGCCGGTCACCCGATCCGCGTACCGGTGATGTCCAGCTTGCCGTCGTGCATGACGGCAACACGTTCGGCGAGGGCCGCGACGGCGCTGTCGTGGGTGACGAGCACGAGCGTGAGCTGGTTGGCGGTCCAGATCTGTTCGAGCAGCGTGAGGATCTCGTCGCGGGTGTCGACGTCGAGGTTGCCGGTGGGCTCGTCGGCGAGCAGCACGCTGGGTTCCTTGACCAGGGCCCGGGCGATCCCCACGCGTTGTTGCTGGCCGCCGGACAGCTCGGAGGGCAGGTGTCCGGCTCGATCGGCCAGGCCCACGGCCGCCAGCGCTGCCGCCGCGCGTTCCCGGCGCTGGACGGCGGGGGTGCGCAGCGGAACGAGGGCGGCTTCGACGTTCTCGATCGCGGACAGGGTGGGGATGAGGTTGAACATCTGGAACACGAAGCCGACCCGGGCGGCACGGATCTCRGTGAGCTGTTTCTCGGACATCGTGGCCAGGTCCTGACCGTCGAGGTTGACGGTGCCGGTGCTGGGCCGGTCCATGCCGCCCAACAGCTGCAGCAGGGTGCTCTTGCCGCTGCCGGTGCGGCCCTGGATGGCGAGCCATTCGCCGTCGGCGATGGACAGGTTCAGGTCCCGCACCGCGGTGACGGTGCTGCCACGGGCGCGGAAGGTCTTGGAAACGCCGGTAAGGGTATACATCGGGTTCTCGATTCGATCTCGGGAAAGCTCGGTTCGACCTCGGGAAGGGCGGTAAGCGGGTGCGGGTGGCCGGGGCTGGTGTGCTGGTGTGCTGGTGTGCTGGTGGGCTGGTCAGGCGACGCGGACGAGGGCGTGGGCCGGGCGCAGCCGGGCGACGCGCCAGCTGCCGAGCGCGCCGGCGAGGACCGCGCCGACGATCGCGAGCACGACCGCGAGCAGGATCGTCGCGGCCCCGACGGTGGCGTGCAGGTGGACGCTGAGGGTGTGCACCCCGCCGGGCAGCGTCATCGTCTCGAGGCTGCCGTTCTTGATCAGCGCGCCCTGGGGTGGTGTCGAGCCGGGGTTCAGGGCGACGGCCGCGGTCAGCGTGGGGGCGATCGCGTCGATGACGGCGGCGCCGGCGAACCCGAGCCCGATTCCGACCGCGGCTCCGGCCAGGCCGGTCACGAGCGATTCGGCCATGATCTGGGCGATGATGCGCCGGGTATGCCACCCGAGTGCCTTGAGCGTGCCGAACTCGCGAACCCGCCGCCGCACCGCGGCGGTGGTCAGCAGGGCGRCCAGCGCGAATGCGGCGAGGAGCATCGCCACGGCCAGCCAGCGGCCGAGGTCGCGCGCGAGGTCGGCGGCGCTGGCCAGCGACCCGCTGACCCTGCTGGCCAGGTCCGACGAGCTGGTGACGGTGGCACTCGGGAGCAGCTTGGCGACCTCGTCGTGCACGGTGGGGATGTCGGCCGCGCCGGCGGCGGCCACGTAGATCGCGGTAAGCTTCCCGGCCAGGTCGGGCCGGGCGGAGGAGGCGAGTGCCCGGGCGCGGCCGAGCGGGATGAAGACGTCCTCCGGGTCGCTGGCGGCTGGTTGGCTGATGATGCCGATCACGGTGAAGCGGGTCTTGGCGATCACGATCGTCGAGCCCACCCCAAGGTTGTGCGCGGCCGCGTAACGCGCGTCGATCACGGCGCGGTCGGCGTCGGCGTCCGCGGTGGTGAAGGACCGGCCCGAGGTGAGCGTGCCGGAGGCGTACGGGCCGAGCTTGAGGTGCGCGACATCGACCCCGTCGATGCTGGTCGAGGTGAGGCTGGGTAGCCCGCCGGTGGACGGCGTCGGGCCGACGACCGTCTCACCCACGCTCAGGCCGCCCGCGACCTCGGCCACGCCGGACATCTTCGAGATCGGGGCYAGGGCTGAGGAATCCAGCAGCCCGAGGCCGGGCGGCAGCCGGAAGAACTCCTTGCCCGCGTCTCCGGACGTGACCAGGCCCTGATTCGAACCCGAACCGCTCGAACCCGAGCCGCTGGTGGCCGCCGTCGTCACCGAGATGTCGGTGCCCACCCCGTATAGCGAGTGGAGCACCGTGGTCTGCGCCCGGCTCACGCCCGTCGACGCCGCGGTCAGCGTGACCACCGCAGCGACCCCCACCGCCAGACCGACCGCGACGATCACTGTCTGCCGGGCCCGTCCCCRCAGGCCGCGCAGCAGGTAGGTCACGAAGAACCTGCTCGAGGATGTCGCCGGTGCGTGGGCCGGCCTGTGGGTGCCGAGCGCGGTCATGACCCGTTTCCGGACAGCGGGGGCAGGCTCGCCGACGAATGCCCGGACGGCGTGAACGGGGTACCCAGATCTGGCCGCGATCCACCACCCGGGGCCTGCTGTTGTTGCTGCTGCTGAACCTGACCCGGGTCGGGCGAGCTGGTAGCCGGCGAGCTGGTAGCCGGCGAGCTGGTAGCCGGCGAGCTGGTAGCCGACCCGGGATCGGGCGACGTCTTCGAGCCCTGGCACGCGGCGGCGCCGAGCAGGCACAGGGCAACCGCCGCGGCGCCGACCGTCCTGCGCGCCGCCGAAGACCGCCTGGTCGCTGCGGGCGTCGCTGCGGGCGTCGCGGGGTACCGGTCCGCGGCTCTGGTCTGTGGTGTGGTCTGCGGCATGGCCTGTGGTGTGGCCTGTGGTGTGTTGTTCATCTCGCTCACGTCCTCGTCAGGTGCGGGATCGGCGCTCGGTCCGATTCTCGGCTGCGTCCGGTTACTGGGACGTTGATATGACGGGGGCGGCAACACGGGGTCAACGTCAGCTGTTACCGCCCTGTTACCCGCGCGGGTGGGATCCTGGGAGGGCGGAAGGTCGCACCGAAGCCGGTTCCCGTTCGCATGCGCCAACAGGCGACGGTGGTTTCAGCGCACGGTGGTTTCAGCGCACGGTGGTTCCAGTGCGGGATCTGCGAGAGGTGGCAGCCAAGCGTGAGTGACCTGGCCGAGCGGGCGAGGACGGCTGCCGCGGCGTCCGGTACACCCGCCGAGCCGCCCGAGCCGGCTCGGCGGGCGGTGTCAGCCGCCGCTGCCGCCCCGCGTTCCAGCGGGCTGGTCGCCCGCCTCCGTCGGTGGCCGTGGGCGAGGCTGCTCCCGCGCACGGTCCGATTGCGCCTGACGCTGCTCTACGGCAGCTTGTTCGTCCTGTCCGGCGCCGCGCTGCTGGCGATCACGTATCTTCTGGTGCTGCACGTCACCGCCACCATCCAGATCACCACCACCCCGACCGGCATGCCGGAAACCCAGGGCGGCCCACTCAACGGGCAACCGGCCCCGCCACGGGCCTCGTCGGCGGTCGCCTCGCAGGTCCACCACAGCTACCTGCACCAGTTGCTCGTCGAGTCCGGGATCGCACTGGCGATCATGGCGGTTGTGTCGATCTGGCTCGGCTGGCTGGTGGCGGGCCGGGTGCTGCGCCCGTTGCGCACGATGACCGCGACCACCCTGCGGATCTCCCAGGAGAACCTGCACGAGCGCCTGGACCTACCCGGCCCGCAGGATGAACTCACCGACCTTGGTGACACCATAGACGGGCTGCTGGCCCGCCTGGAGACCGCGTTCGAGGCGCAGCGACGCTTCGTCGCCAATGCCTCCCACGAGCTGCGCACCCCGCTCACGATGATGCGGACCTCGCTCGATGTCGCCGAGGGCAAACCCCAGCCCGTGCCGCGGGAGGTCACCGTGCTCGCCGGCAAGCTTCGCGAGGGACTCGACCAGGCCGACCGGCTGATCGAGA
This sequence comes from Frankia sp. CgMI4, assembly GCF_001756285.1. Lineage (NCBI taxonomy): Bacteria > Bacillati > Actinomycetota > Actinomycetes > Frankiales > Frankiaceae > Frankia > Frankia sp. CgMI4. Next base: position 132,748 of record NZ_MAQZ01000046.1, on the reverse strand, counting down.
ATTTCCTCACCCTGGCGCGGGCCCATCAGGGGGCACCCGGCAATGATGCCGCCGTCTCGCTCACCGGCCTCGTCGTCGCCGCGCTGRCAGCCCGCGAACCTCACGCCGCCGAGCTGGGCGTGCACATCCACCGTCAGCTCGCGGCCGTCGAGATCATCGGAAACCCGACGCTGCTGCGGCGCCTGGTCGACAACCTCCTCGACAACGCCCTGCGCTACAACCATCCCGGCGGCTTCGTCCACGTCCAGGTCCAGGTCCGCTGCCACCCCGCCACCGGCGGCACGGATGACGCCAGGATTGCCCACCTGACGATCGAGAACGCCGGGCCGCCGCTCGACGACGCCGACGTCCAGCAGCTCGGGCAGCCGTTTCGCCGCCTGGCCGCCGACCGCACGACCGCCGGCAGCGTCGGGCTCGGGCTGTCGATCGTCGCCGCGATCGCCGCGGCCCATGACGGCGCTCTGCACCTGAGCGCCCGACCCGAGGGCGGTCTGCGGGCCGTCATCACCATGCCGCTCGTCGGCCGCGCTCCGGTGTCGGGGGTGCCGAGGGTGCCGAGGGTGCCGGGGGGTCGCGGTGAGGCCGGGGTCGCGGTGAGGCCCGGGGGGTCGCGGTGAGAGTGCTCGTCGTCGAGGACGTGCACCGCCTCGCCGACGACATCGCCGAAGGCCTCCGTGACCACGGCATGGCCGTCGATGTCAGCTACGACGGTCTCGACGCCGCCGCCAAACTCGATGTCAACCGCTACGACGTCGTGCTGCTCGACCGTGACCTCCCCGGCCTGAACGGTGACATGTTGTGCCGGATGATCATAGATTCCGAGGACCCGGCCATGGTTCTGATGCTCACCGCGGCCGACACCAGCGCCGATCGTGTCACCGGGCTGAGCCTCGGCGCGGACGACTACCTCCCCAAACCCTTCCACTTTCCCGAACTCGTCCTACGGGTGCGGGCACTGGCCCGGCGTCGGCCCACCGCGCAGCCACGCGTCCTCAAAGCCGGCGGTGTCGAACTCGACCCACTGCGCCACACCGCCATCCGTGACGGGCGGCGACTCGATCTCTCCGCCAAGGAATTCGCCGTACTGGAGGCACTGTTGCGCGCGATGCCGGCCCCGCTGAGTGCCGAGCGGCTGCTCGAACAGGTCTGGGACGAGTACGCGGACCCCTTCACCAAGACCGTCTCGGTCACCATTGGACGGCTGCGTCGCAAACTCGGCGACCCGCCCGTCATCGAGACGCTCGCGGGGGTCGGCTACCGGATCATCCCGGCCGACTGACCCGGCGGGGCGCACGTGGGCAATCTGGGTGGTCTTTCGCCGTCGTCTGCCGTGATGCCCTACCTGGCCAGATCGACGATGCCGTTCCGGTCCTCGCTGTCTCCCGATGACGTGGTCTCGAGACCCGGCCGGTGTGCCACCGGCCGGGTCGGGGAAACGTGGTGCGCGCTCGGTGTGGGTTACCAGTTCGGGTTACCAGTTCGGGTTGAGGATGAGCGGGGCGTCGGTGTCGGCCATCCACTGGTTGAATTCGTCGAGGGTGGTGAACAGCGGCTGGTTGGCGTGGTGGCAGGTAACGGTGGCAAGTTCGATGATTGCGGTGCTGGGATCGCTGGTGGTGAGCGTCGTCTGGACGTGGGCGAGGTCGGGTAGCGCGGCGCGGGTGACCTGAGTGCGCTGATCCTCGCCGAGAGTCATGGTCGCCTGGCCGATCAGCGCGGCCGTGGCCGCGGTGGTGACGGTCTCGGCTTCCAGGACCGCGAGTAGCTCGGGGCTGGCGCCGTCGGCGCGGGCCGCGACGATCGCGAGCTGGAGTCCTTGGATGATGATGGCGGCGGTGGCCTGCGCAACGACACCACCGACGAGGGCTCCGAGGACGGGGACGGGGACGACGGTCTGCCCGACCAGGCCGCCGGCCCACATCAGGCCGGTCCTGGCGGTCCCCGTCACGCTGCGGGCAGCGAACTCGCCGGGGTCGATGCGACCGCGGGCCAGGTCCAGGCCGGCGTCGGCGACGGCCCACACGGCGTCAGCCATGGCGGCGGGCACGGTACCGCTGCCCAGCGCCTTGGGCAGAAGACCGCTGCTGGCCGCRGTGCGGACGGAAGCGGAGATCGTGCCGATAGCACCGGAGCGGGCGGCGTTGCGGGCGGTGCCGCCAGCGACCGTGATGACTGCGGCGCCAGCGGAGGTCTCGCCGGCACGGATCCGGGCGGTCTCGCTGGCCGTGGTGACCATGGCGCCGACGAGCGCGCCTGCGGCGGCTCCAGCGAGGCTGGAGGTGGCGATGTCTCGCCCGGCTGCGGCGGCGATCTGGTGGTTGGCCCATCGGGCCGGGTTGTGGGCGGCGTCCTGCGTCTGCCGGTAGCTGATCGAATCGCTGTGCACCGACCCGTGCGTGAGCCGGTCGGTGCTGAAAGCCGCCGCGTCGGCGTAGCCCTCGAAGTAGATCCCCTCCTGGTTCATGCCCAGCCGCCGGTCGAGCAGGTCGTGGACGGCGTCGACCCGGTCTCCTGCGACCAGTCGCCCCATGCCCTGATATGCGGATCGCGAGATCTGGCGGGTCGTGTCCGACACCMGGTCGACGAGTTTGGCCTGCACCTCGGCGACCATCCGGCCACCGTCAGACAGCCGGATGTCGACCGGACCATTCTGCGGACCGCCCTGTGTCCATTCCAGGACCTGGGCGCGTACCGTCGAGCCCGCGCGGGCCGCGTGCCGGTTGAATCCGACCGCGTGCATCACCTCGAACAGGTGCCCGGCACGCTGCGGATTGCCATGGTTGGCATACCGCCGCGCCAGCTTGACGACAGTGTCGCGGCCGTTCAGTGTCTCGACCACCTCCGCCGCGGTCCGGCGGGTCTTCTGGTCGATGATCGACCAGACCGCGGCGTCCGCCCCACCGGGAAGCAGCCCGATATGCCTCTCGCGTCTGCCGTGAGGCAGGGCAGAATGAGAGGTGGTCACGCTGGCCGGGGCAGGGCGAGCAGCCGCTGCTTGGCGTTGAGAACGACCTGGCGAACCTGCACATCCACCGTTCCGTCCTCGCCGGCGATCGGCGTACTCATCACCGTCACCGCGGTCGAGGCGACCCCGACGAGCTGTGCCACCCGCTGCCGCTGCTCGATCGTGTAGGTCACATAGTCCGGGTTGGCGGTGACGAGCGTATCCAGCAGCGGCAGCCGGACGGTCATCGCGACGCGCAGGTCCTTGAGAATGTCCCGGACCTGCCGGCTGCGCCGACGCACGAGGGCCGCCTGCGCCTGCGCCCGTCCGAAGTCAGCCGCCGCCTCGGCGATCTGCGCCGCTGTCTCGCGCTGACCGGTGCGGGCCCTGCGCCCCTGCCACTCGAGCACCCCGCCCACAGCAATGACCACCGGCGCCGCCACGATGCCCGCCAGCACGGTCGTCCCGGCCGCGACCCCACCACCACCGGCGGCGATCGGCCCGCCGCCCAGCCAGGCCAACGTCGCGCTCGTCGCCGCAGCACCGGACAGCCCTGAAATCGCCGTCCMAGTGGAGGCCGTCGCCAAGGCCCCGACCGCCGCGAACGTCGCACCACCCGCCCCGGCGCCGGCCACCGCCCCAGCAGCCAGCGCCCCCAGTGACTGGACCACGCTGATCCGTAGCCGACGCAGTTCGACGTCCGGCAGCTCCCCGCCGACCAGCAGGTCGATCTCCGCGAGCTCAGCCAGATCGACGTTCTTCAGCCGACTGAACACCTCCTGGAACGGCACCAGCGCCACGTCATACAGCTCAGCACGGGCCCGCTGCTGAGCCTCTGTCTCGGCAGCCATTCGCCCGGCCAGCAGCCGACAGCGAGCTTCGAGCTGCTCGTACGAACGCTTGTTGTCTTTCGCAAGCTTGACCGCATCAACAATGGCGACGCCCACGGGCCCCCCGAATACCCAGCCACGTTCCAGCGCCCGCCACGATATCGCAGCCCAACAGGCATACCGACCACGGCGCTGCCTGTGGCTTCGGTGGTTACAGGGCCAGCAGGTGATGGGCATCGTGCCTCGGCTGCGTCTGCTCCGGTGAGATTATGGCGGCTGGTAGATCCCGAGGGGGGAGASGCAGTTCGGCGTGGGGAAGCACTCGAAGCCGGTGGCCTGTCCTGGGTGTTCCGGTGATGGGACGGTCGAAGTTGTCAACGACGGGACGAAGGAGAAGAAAACCTGTCAGCTATGCAAGGGCACCGGGAAGGCATGAGCGGGCGGGTGGTGAACCGGGAGGACTTCATCCCGGATGAGGTCTGGGTGACCGGTGATGACGGATTCTTCCTGGTTCCGCTCCGTCGAAGCGAAGATCCGGAAGGGTGGTTGGCGCTGGTCCGTAGCGATCAGGCGATCACCACCCAGGTAGACGATGGTAGGGACAAGTACGACGGTAAGGGGATCATCCCGACCAGTTCGTGTAGTGMGCGGTGGGTGGTCGACCGGATGCTTGATCTCCTCGGCGTGCGCCCGGGAATGCGCGTGCTGGAGATCGGGACAGGTACCGGCTACAACGCTGCGCTTCTCGCGGTGCAGGCCGGTTCCGGTCAGGTGACCAGCATGGAAGTCGACCCGATGATAGCCGGACAGGCACGGGCGGCGTTGGACCGGACCGGCCATCCCGTGCGGGTGATCGCAGGGGATGGGACCGCRGGCTATCCGGCGGGCGCACCGTACGACCGTGTGATCGCAACAGCGTCAGTGTCGGTGGTCCCCTGTTCGTGGGTGGAGCAGACCCGGCCCGGGGGGCGGATCGTGTTCCCGTTCGCCGGTACCTTCGACGGGGCGTTGGCGGTTCTGGTCGTCGATGACGATGGTGTGGCCCGCGGCCGGTTCCACGATGAGGCCGGGTTCATGCGGCTACGGAACCAGCGRCGCGACCCGCATGTGTGGTGGCTGGGTGAGGACGACGCGGACGTCAGGCCCACCCGCCGGTATCTCCGCGAGCCTTTCGATGATGCGGCGACCGGGTTCGCGGTCGGYTTGTGGCTGCCGGGCTGCACGACCGGGGACATCGACGAAGGCGGCCCCGCGAACACCCTGTTGCTGTCTCACAGCCCGTCGCAGTCCTGGGCATCGCTGACCGCAGGCCTGGACGAGCACGAGATCACCCAGTACGGGCCGCGTCGACTCTGGGACGAGCTGGAGACGGCCTACGACTGGTGGATGWACTCCGGCCGGCCCTCCCGCGATCGGTTCGGGCTCACTGTGACTCCCGACGGGCAAACCTTCTGGCTCGACAACCCGGACCACGCCATCCTTCTCCGCTGAGCCGGACACGGGAGGGCGGAACGCTCCGACAGGCCGACCTGCCGGCGGCCRAAGGCCGCCCTTGAGGGGGTGCAGGTGGCACGCCGCTGGCGGCCCGACGCACCATGCCCGCTGACCTGACCGACGCCCGGGTCAGCGGCTACGGCGCCATCGAGCGGAAGGCGTAGCCGGGCCGGCTCGCGCTTCGGGAACGGTCAGGCACGGTGGATCARGATGTCGCCGTCGCCGCTACGGGCGCGCACCTCGACGGTCTCGTCGGTGGGCGCGGGGGCGTGGATGGCGGTCAGTTCGCTGTGCACACCGCCGCGTCCCGAGCGGACGTCCAGCAGGGCGGCGGTACCTTTCCGTACTCCCACTTCGAGCCGGCCGGAACCGGATACGAGCGCGACTGTGCCGCGCACCACTTCGCCGATCCGCACGCTGCCCGAGGCGGTCCTGGCCTCGACGCCCGCCAGCGCGCGGTCGACGGTGATGGCACCGGAGGCAGTGATCAGCCGTGCGTCTCCCGTCACCTCACCGATGGTGACGCCCCCGTTGGCCGTCTTGACTACCGCCGAGCCGTCGATCTCGCGGATCCGGATCATGCCGTTCGAGGTCTTGATCTCGGCGTGCCCGGTCGTGCGGCCCACGGACACGTTCCCGTCGGCGGTCCCCAGCCGGAGCCTGCCGGTCTGGTCAAGGTCAATGTCGCCGGTGGCGGTGTGGAAGCTGGAATCGCCCAGGCGGCCCGTGCTCTGGATGTTGGTCATCGAGCTCGCCTCGACCCGCGAACCGGTGGGCAGCTCGACTGTCACGGTGACGGAGCCGTCCGACCCGAACAGCGAGCGGGCCGTCTTCCTGGGCGCTCTGAGGTGAAGCTTGCCTTTGTCATATTCGATGCGGGTCTCCCGCGCCGTCCGCACGTCGGTGTCGTGCGACGGGTCGCTCGGGCGTACCTCCACGACCGTGTCGGCGCGGTCGCTCGCGTTGATCCGGACGTGGCCGGTCCCGAGTTCGATGACGGCGAGGATCGGTTCGGGGGTGCGAAAAGTCGGCATGATGATCTCCTTGTAACGTCGTCAGCCTGGACATGGCTTGCCCGGACGCGGTGAACGCCGGCGTGGCTAACGCCGGCGTGGCTAACGCACCCAGCCGCTGTAACGCAGTCCCATCTGCTGGCCTGCGTGCGGACCGGTGCGCCGCCCCGCGGCACCGGGGTCGAGCGCGGCGCAGACGGCGTGCACCAGCCAGGCGTTGACGGACAGTCCTTCGTGCTCGGCCGCTTCATCGATGCGCGGTTTGAGACGCTCGGGGACGCGTAGCGTGATCCGCGAGGTACGTCCCTCGTCGTCCTCTGGAGCGGCGGACGGTTGCCTGACCACGGCGGCCTCGAAGTCGTCCGCATCCGAGTGGTCGGCCGGTGGTGGCGTCACGACAAAATCAGGGTCTCGCCCACGCAGGCGTACCTCGACCGAGCCCGGTGCCAACTCTCGGGTGATCTCGTCGGCGGCGGCCGACAGCGCCTCCAGCAGGGCGAGCCTGACGGCCGAGTCCAGCGGCAGGGCGAGCCGCTCGGCCAGCGCGCGGGCGTCCTCACCCCCGGCTTCCGCGGCTGCCGCGAGTTCCCGGCGGAGGTTCTCGACATACGGTGCAAGGTCCATGACGCCATAATGGCGCCAAGTTGACGTCATGTGTAAGCTCTGGTGGCCATTAAGACGTCACAGATGCGGTCGCGGATGCCGTCACGGACGCCGTCGCCTCGGCTGTCCGGCCGGTACGGCCGTCGGCGGGGCGGTCGCGCACCCTCGTCGCGTGCGACGACTACGAAAAGTAGCGATCGTCGGGGTGCTCTCGTCACCGTCGCAGGCCTCGGCGATAGTGGGGCGACCCGCTCGGTGGCGGCGGTGAGCAGACGGGGGTGGATGTGCCGGGCGACGCGCACGGCGTCAGGATGCAGCCGCCGCGGGCCACGGATCCGGGGTCGCTGGGCCGGCACCGGGTGCTGGGCAGGCTCGGTGCCGGCGGGATGGGTGTGGTCTACCTGGCCGAGGGTCCCCTCGGCCAGGTCGCGGTCAAGCTGATCCGACCGGAGTACGCCGACGATCCGCAGTTCCGGGCGCGATTCCATCGCGAGGTCCAGGCGTGTTTCCGGGTCGGCGGTGCCCACACCGCCCGGCTCGTCGACTTCGAGCTGGAGGCCGAACGTCCATGGCTGGCCACCGAGTTCGTCGACGCCCCGGACCTCGCCGCCCAGGTCGCGGCGGCCGGCCCCCTGTCCACCGGGGAGCAGATCATCCTGGCGGCCGGGCTCGCCGAGGCGTTGGCGTCCATCCACGCGGCCGGCCTGATCCACCGCGATCTCAAACCGTCCAATGTGCTGTGGACCGCGGACGGGCCGAAGGTCATCGACTTCGGGATCGCCGCGGCGGCCGAGGCGCGCCCGCTGACCGCGGTGGGCGGAGTCGTCGGCACGCCCGGGTGGCTCTCGCCGGAGCAGGCCACAGGCGGGGAGGTCACCGCGGCCAGCGACGTGTTCGGCTGGGGGGCCCTGGTCTGCTTCGCAGCCACCGGCCAGCCGCCGTTCGGCAGCGGCTCCGCCGACGCGGTGGCGTCGCGGATCGCGGCCGCCGAGTTCCAGATCGACTTCGACCGGCTCGCTCCGGAGCTGCACGCGCCCGTCCGCGAGGCACTCGACCGCCAGCCGCCGCAACGGCCCACCGCGCTCGACCTGTGCGAGCGGCTCGTCGGTCACGCCCGGGGGGCGCGGATCCCGGTGACGCGCGTCCTTCCCGACGCCGCCCGGACACCCACCCCACCGGCTGCACCGCAGATCCCGGCTGCACCGCAGATCCCGGCTTCATCCGAGCCGCGGGCACGCCGTCGCCGTCGCTGGCTGTTGGTGGGCGCCGGCACCGTCGTGATCCTCGCGCTCGCGGGGGCGCTCGCCGCCGTGCTGGTGATCGGGGGCGACAACTCGAGCGCGGACAACTCGGCGAGTGGCCGGCAGTCCTTCACCGCCGACGCGCCGTGGCGTCTCGCGATCATCGACCAGATCGAGGGCACCGACAACGGGTGCACGATCACCGTGACCAGCGACAGCACCGGCGAGCAGAAGGCGATCAAGGAGGTCTACGGCGCGAAGACCTTCCAGGTACCGCTTGTCGGCGGCTTCCACTGGCGGGCCAACGACCCCGGGTGCTCGGTGACGGCCCGCTCCGGATCGGGGACGGCCGTCCTGCCCTTCGCCCAGCAGGCCGGCACCGGCGACACCGACGCGTTCGAGGTCGCCTCGGGCCTTGTCCGGGTCGAGGTCGTGGACTTCGCCGGCTCGGACGACTGCGGGCTGCAGCTCCACGACGCCGCCGACGGCCGGGAGATCAGCTTCGGTACCGCGGCCCGCGGCGGTCCGCCGTTGCTGCTGGACCCGAGCGGACGCACCCAGGTCTACCTGGCCAACCTCACCTGCGGTGTCCGGGTGTCGGCCGCCCCGGCAGCCCCGGGCTGAGCGGGTTCTGTTCCCCGCTGYCCGGCACAGCACCGTAGCGGCCCGTACCGACCGGCCGGCTGTAGGGCCGCTCGTGTCACCGCGGTCCGCACGCTGACGGAGGCGGGCTGACCGAGGTCGTCACCGTTGCGCGCGGCTGATGGTTACGGCCGGCTGTTCGTGCGCCAGGTTCATCAAAGTGCCATCTGGGCGACCACGGCGGGTAACACGTGGTCCGTTCGTTGGTCGGCTGTTTCCGGTTGGCTTTATGGGCGCTCCGTCGGCGAGGGTCGTCGCCGCTGCGCTGGAGGACTTGTGGACCGTCGTCGCGTGCTCGCGGGGATCGTCGCAGCGCCTTTCGCCGCCGTCCCTCTCCTCGTCCCGGTAGCCGCGTCGGTCGCCCCGGCGGGCGCCCTTGGTTCCGGYGGTGGCCAGCGTCGCCCGACACTGGTGATCGGGCATCGGGGAGCGGCCGGCTACCGCCCGGAGCACACCCTGGCCTCCTACGAACTGGCCGCCCGGTTGGGTGCCGACTTCGTCGAGCCGGACCTCGTGTCCACCAGGGACGGCGTCCTGGTCTGCCGGCACGAGCCGGAGATCGGCGGAACCACCGACGTCGTCGCGCATCCCGAGTTCGCCGCCCGCCGGACGACGAAGATTCTCGACGGCGTCGCGACCACCGGCTGGTTCACCGAGGACTTCACCCTGGCCGAACTGAAGACGCTGCGCGCCAAGGAACGGCTGCCCGAGGTCCGCCCGCGGAACACCAGGTACGACGGCCAGTCCGAGATCCCGACGTTCACCGAACTGCTCGACCTGCGCGCCCGGCTGTCCCGGGAACTCGGCCGCGAGATCGGCGTCTACCCGGAGACCAAGCACCCGACCTACTTCGCCAAGGCCGGCCTGCCCCTGGAGCGGCGGCTGCTGGACATCCTGGTCCGGTACGGCCTGAACCACCGGGGCGCGCCGGTGTACGTCCAGTCCTTTGAGACCACGAATCTCTGCGAGCTGCGCACACTCGGCCTGCRCACGGCCTCGGTACAGCTGCTGTCCGCCACGGGCGCACCGTTCGATCTCGTCAATGCCGGCGACCCGAGGACGTACCAGGATCTGTCGACGCTGGCCGGGCTGTGGCAGATCGCCCGCTACGCGAACGGCATCGGCCCGGACAAGCTTCAGATCATCCCCCGGGCCGGGGACGGGACGCTGGGTACCCCGACCTCCCTGGTCACCGACGCCCACGCCGCCGGGTTGGTGGTGCACCCGTACACCTTCCGCGCGGAGAACACCTTCCTCCCGAAGGACTACCAGGTGGGCGCCAACCCCAGCGACCTCGGCCGGGCCGTCGACGAACAGGTTGCCTATCTCAAGACGGGCATCGACGGGCTGTTCACCGACCAGGCCGATATCGGCGTCCGCGCCCGGGCCGTCGCCGCCGGCCTCCCGAACCCCGGACCCCCACCGGCCGGCCACCACGCCACTCAATGACCCGCCCCACAATGACCCGCCGGCAGGTCCGCCTCGACATCGGACAGCCGGTTAACCGAGGGTCGGAAGCACCCGTTCGAAGAATTCGTGGTGACCGGCGAACGTGAGCTCCAGCCGGGTGAACTCGTGCGGCGTCACCCAGCGGGCGTCGCTCACCTCGCCCGGGTCGAGGATCAGTTCCTCGTCGGATCCGACCTCGGCGGTCCACCAGTGCAGCTGGTAGCTGCCGTCGTCGGTGTCRCATTCCCAGACCTTCGCAAGGGGGGTGACCGCCAGCCCCACCTCCTCACGGACCTCGCGAACCAGCGCCGCCGCCTGGCTCTCGCCGGGCTCGATCCGGCCGCTCAGCGGAGCCCAGTAGCCCGGTCTCCGCGCCTGCGGCCCACGCCGGATGACCAGTACGCGACCGGCCCTCAGCAGCACCGCGACCACGGCCTGCCGTTTGCCCACCGCCRCCGTCACGGGAACCAGTGTAGGGAGGAGGCCGACGTCGCGACGGAAAAGTGTGGAGGGTTGAGTGTGGAGGGTTCGGCACGGCCCGCAGGTCGTGAACCGTGCCTGACCCTCCGCGGTTCAGCCGGCACCATGATCGGGAGGATCGCCGGACGTCGCCGGGTACGGACGGCGGCGATGCTGGTCAAGGGATGATTCCCATCAAGGGGTGATTCCCCCTCGGGCGACGAGCTGGGCGGCGATGACGTTGCGCTGGATCTCGTTGGTGCCTTCGCCGATGATCATGAGTGGGGCGTCACGGAAGTAGCGTTCGACGTCGAACTCGGTGGAGTAGCCGTAGCCGCCGTGCACCCGGACCGCGTTGAGCGCGATCTCCATCGCGGTTTCCGAGGCGAACAGCTTGGCCATCCCGGCTTCCAGGTCGCATCGGTCGCCGGCGTCGTAGCGGTCGGCGGCCAGGAGCACGAGCTGGCGGGCAGCGGTGTACTTGGTGGCCATGTCGGCGAGGTAGTTGCCGATGGACTGGTGTTTCCAGATCGGCTTGMCGAAGGCCTCGCGTTCCTGGGCGTAACGCAGTGCGTCGTCCAGCGCGGCGCGGGCGACACCGAGGGCGCGGGCGGCGACCTGGATCCGGCCGATCTCCAGGCCCTTCATCATCTGCGCGAATCCGCGGCCTTCCTCACCGCCGAGCAGCGCATCGACGGGGACATGGTAGYCATCGAAGGACAGCTCACAGCTTTCGACGCCCTTGTAGCCGAGTTTTGGCAGGTCCCTGGACACGGTGAATCCGTCGCCGGGTTCGACGAGCAGGATGCTGATGCCCTTGTGCCTGGGCTCGGCTTTCGGATCGGTCCTGCACAGCAGCGCGATCAGCTGGGAGCGGCGGGCGTTGGTGATCCACGTCTTCGACCCGTTGACCACGTAGTGCTCACCGGCGCGGCGGGCGCTGGTGGTGAGGGCCTGCAGGTCGGAACCTCCAGCGGGTTCGGTCAACGCCATCGTGGCGCGGATCTCACCRCTGGCCAGTGCGGGCAGATAACGCAGCTTCTGCTRCTCGGTGCCGAAGGTGAGGATGAGTGTGGAGACGACGGTGTGGCCACCCATCGCGCCGGCCAGGCTCATCCAGCCGCGGGCGAGCTGCTCGGTGACCTGGACGTAGCAGGGGGTGGAGACGGCAACCTCGCCGTAGGGTTCCGGAATGGTCAGGCCGAAGATGCCGAGCTTTTTCATCTGCTCGATGAGCTTCTCGGGATAGTCGTTGGCGTGTTCCAGGTCCCGGGCGACCGGGCGGACCTCCCGATCGACGAAGTCGCGCACGGTGTCGACGATGGCTTTTTCTTCTGCGGTCAAGGTACTCACGCCGGGTCCTCTTCGGCTGGTCCTCTTGGATGGCTCTTGGATGGCTGGTCCTCGTTGGATGGGGGGCCGGGGGTCGGCGGAGGTCAGATGACGCCGTCGGCACGGAGCGCGGCGATGGCGGTATCGGTGCGGCCCAGGCTGCGCAGGATGGTGTCGGTGTGTTCGCCGAGGGCGGGAACGGGGTTCATCACCGGGTCCAGGTCGGTGAGGGTGACCGGAGGCAGGAGGGCACCGATGTCGCCGCCGGGGGTGGCAACGGTGCGCCACCGGTCGCGGCCAGTCAGGACGGGATGGTCGAGGAAGTGGGCGACGGAGTTCAGTCGGGYGTTGGCGATACCGGCTTTGGCCAGCAACGCCAGCACTGTGCCGGTATCGAGCGCGGCGAATCGGTCCGCGATCACCCCGTTGAGGGCGTCGCGGTGGGCGACGCGTGCGGAGTTGGTCGCGAAGCGGTGGTCCTCGGTCAGGGTCGGGTCGTCGAGCACGATCCGGCAGAAGGCGTGCCATTCGCGTTCGTTCTGGATGGCCAGCAGCACCGTCTGGTCCTCGGCGGTGGTGAACGGGCCGTAGGGGGCGATGGTGGCGTGCTGAGCGCCGACCCGTGCCGGTTGCCGCCCGCCGTACCGGGTGTAGTAGGCCGGTGAACCCATCCACTCGGCGAGGGCCTCGAACAACGATACCTCGACCGCGGAGACCGACCCCGTGGTGGCGCGCCGGTAGAGGGCGGTGAGGATGCCGGTGTAGGCGTACATGCCGGCGGCGATGTCGGCGACCGAGATCCCGGCCTTCGCCATCTGGTCCGGGCTACCGGTCAGCGACACGAGGCCGGTCTCGCACTGCACGAGCAGGTCGTAGGCTTTCCGGTCGGCCCAGGGCCCGTCGGTACCGTAGCCGGAGATCGTGCAGGGGATCACCCGAGGGTGCCGGTCGGCCAGGGACGAGGCGTCGAGGCCGAGGCGAGCGGCGGCGCCGGGGCCGAGGTTCTGCACCAGCACGTCGGCCCTGGCCAGCAGCTCCTCCAGAACCGCGCGCCCCTCGGCGGTTTTCACGTCCAGGGTGAGGGATTCCTTGGAGCGGTTGAGCCACACGAAGTAGCTCGACTGGCCGTGCACCGACACGTCGTAGCGGCGGGCGAAGTCGCCGCCGTCGGGCCGTTCGATCTTGATGACCCGCGCGCCGAAAYCAGCCAGCTGGCGGGTGGCGAACGGGGCCGCGACGGCCTGCTCCAGGCTGACCACGGTCACCCCGGCCAACGGCAGCGGGACGTGCGGCGAAGGGGAGTCCGGGGCGGCGCCCGGCGCAGTGCGGTGCCGCTGGTGCTCGGTCATGTGGTGCTCGGTCACGTCAGGCCGCTCCTTTGGCCAGGCAGGTGGTCTGCCAGCAGCGTCGCGGCACGCGCCCAGTCCAGTCCGGTCAGCAGCGCGGGAACGTCGGGGCCACAGTCGGCGATCTTGGCGCGCAGGTCCTGGTCCGAAGGTGGCCGCCCGGGCGACCCGGGTGGCAGCCGCTGGCTCACCGAGTACCGGGCGCCACCGCTGAGGGTGAGCGTGATATCGATGCGGCCGGAGAGCAGCCCGTCACCGCCCGGGGTCTCGGTGACGGCTACGAGCTGGAGCAGACGCTGGGCTTCGGGTCGGGTCACGGCGAGGTCGGTGAAACTCCCGAAGCCGGGATGGGGGTCTAGCAGTGCGGCGGCGATGGCATATTCAAGGCTGAACTTCCCCTGCAGCCCGGTGCGKGGCCGATGGTGGATCAGTGGCTGCACCGCGCCCTCGGGTGTGCTCACCTCGATCGCGGTGATGCCCGAGGCGACGACGTCGGCAGGCAGGTGCTCGCGCAGCGCGCTGATCGGGCGTTGCAGTGCGTAGCAGCAGGGAAAAATCTTGATCGCCAGCCCGCCGGGAACCGCCGGGCCGGTCACGTCGATGCGGTCCGGGTCGCCGCCGACCAGTCGGAGCCATGCATCCAGCGCGGTCGGATCCGCGGTGGCGCCGGCGGCGGCCAGCCTCGCCGCCCGAACTCCCGCGTCGGCGGCGAAGCCGACCTGCAGGGACTTGCCGGCGGAACCGAATGCCCGCTGCACCCCGCCGGCCGCGGGAACCGAGAGCGCGATCGCGGTGGCGATCCGCTCGGCCGACAGGCCCAGCGCCACCGACGCGGACACGGCGGCGGCCGGCGCCCCGGCCGTACAGGTGGCGTGCCATCCGCCGGCATAGTGCGACCAGCCCAGCGCCACCCCGAGCCGCGCCATCATCCCGGCCCCCGCCAGGTAGGCGCGGGCGTCCCCGCCGACGGCCAGCGTCGCGGGGACGCACACCACGCTGATGTGGGTGGTCGACTCCAGGTGCAGGTCGTCGAAATCCAGGACGTGCCCGACCGCCGCCCAGCGCGCCGCGTCCGGCAGTCCGGCCGACAGCGCCACCAGATCGTCCTGCCGGGCGGCGAGCGTGACCGCTATCGTGTCGAGCAGCGAGCGCTGCGCCAGGTCGAGGTCCGCGGCACTCGGCGCGTAGTCGTGCGCCCACCGGGCCAACGTCTCGGCGGTCGGTTCCATCCACAACTCCCGACTCCCGCCAGCGCGGGGCCACACCTGGATCGCCCGTGTCTGGATCGCCCGTGTCCGCGGCGCACATACCCGTCCGGAGAATAATGTACGGCTAATAGTGATCGGTGACTCGCTGAGCGGCATGGTCACCGTGGAGTCCACCCAGGCACTCGCTGCCGGGGGGTTGATGGCTGCCGGGGGTTGATGGCTACTGTGCGCCTGGCCTGAGGCGCCGGTACAGGTACGCCGGTACAGGTACGACGACCCGGCGGGCCGGGGCTTCCGGATGTTGGCCCGGGGGACCTGTGGGCCTAACTTTCCCGGCCGTGGACGAACCAGCAGGCCCGTCGAGGTCGTCAGGAAGGTCGGGAAGGTGCGGGCCTGGCAGAGTGGATGACCACGGGGCCCGGCAGAGGAGAACATCGATGAGGATCGCGGAAGACATCACGCAACTGATCGGCAACACGCCGCTGGTCCGATTGCGTCGCGTCACGGACGGAGTGGGAGCCCAGGTCGTGGCCAAACTGGAGTCCTTCAACCCGGCGCACAGCGTGAAGGACCGTCTCGGTGTGGCCCTGATCGACGCCGTGGAGCGGGCCGGGCTGATCGGGCCGGACACCGTCATCCTCGAACCCACCAGTGGGAACACCGGCATCGCCCTGGCCATGGTGTGCGCCGCCCGCGGCTACCGCTGCGTCCTGACGATGCCTGAGACGATGAGCACCGAGCGGCGGATGCTGCTGCGGGCCCTCGGCGCGGAGCTCGTGCTCACCCCCGGTGCCGAGGGCATGYCCGGCGCCATCGCGAAGGCGGAGGAGCTCGCGAAGAACGACGAACGGTACCTCATCCCGCAGCAATTCGAGAACCCGGCCAACCCGGCGATCCACCGCGCCACGACCGCCGAGGAGATCTGGCGCGACACCGACGGGCAGATCGACGTGCTCGTCGCCGGAGTCGGCACCGGCGGGACCATCACCGGCGTCGCCCAGGTCATCAAGGAGCGCAGGCCCGAGGCCCGGTTCGTCGCCGTGGAGCCGTCGGCATCGCCGGTGCTCTCGGGCGGCGTGAAGGGACCGCACCCGATCCAGGGCATCGGCGCCGGGTTCGTCCCGCCGGTCCTGGAGACCGGCCTCGTCGACGAGATCATCCAGGTCGATGGTGAGGACGCCTTCGACCTGGCCCGCCGGCTGGCCCAGGAGGAGGGACTCCTGGTGGGCATCTCCTCGGGCGCGGCGGTGTCGGCGGCGCTGCAGGTAGCCCGCCGCCCGGAGAACGCCGGGAAGCTGGTCGTCGTCGTGCTTCCGGACTTCGGCGAGCGCTACCTGAGCACACCGTTGTTCGCCGGGCTCGGGTGACCGGCTGTGCTCTCGACGCTGCGCCATGACCTGCGCACGGTGAAGGAACGGGATCCGGCCGCCCGCTCCACCCTCGAGATCGCCCTGTGCTATCCCGGCGTGCACGCCGTCTGGGGCCACCGGATCAGCCACTGGCTGTGGACCCGTGACCTGCGGCTGCCCGGGCGCGTGGTTGCCACGCTCACCCGCATGCTCACCGGGGTCGAGATCCACCCCGCCGCCACGCTCGGCCCCGGCGTCTTCATCGACCACGCCACCGGCGTGGTCATCGGGGAGACCGCCGAGGTCGGCGCCGACGTCACGATCTACCACGGGGTCACCCTCGGCGGCACCAGCCTGGAACCGACCAAGCGGCACCCCACCATCGGCGACCGAGTGATCATCGGTGCCGGCGCCAAGGTTCTCGGCAACATCACCGTCGGCTCGGACAGCCGCATCGGGGCCAACGCCGTCGTCGTGCGGCCCGTGCCGCCCGGCTCAGTGGTCGTTGGCGTCCCCGGCCAGGTCATCACCCCCAGCCGTCCCCGGCCGGCCACCGCCCTGCCCGGTCAGGACGACGTGCTCCCCGACCTCGTCGGCGTCAGCCTGAAGTCCCTGCTCACCCGGGTCGACCAGCTGGAGGCGGTGCTCGACGGGAACACCGGGAACACCGACGGCCGCGCCGACGGGCGGGTCGCAGCCCGTCCCACGATCCGCCCGCCCCAGGCCGGTGTGTGGCACGGCGAGGACTTCTCCATCTGATCAACAACCTTAATCAACGACCTTAATCGGCGACCTGATCAACGACCTGATCGGTGACGCCCCTGGCTCGACCGGTGTCCCTGGGGATCCGGTCGAGCCAGGATTTGCCGGCAAAGCATGCGTCGCCATAACCACTTGATTCCGTCGGTTTAGACCTCGCAATTCTGGAGCTGAGTCAGAATATGTCGATGACGACCACGGTGATGTTGTCCGCGCCGCCGGCGGCCAGCGCCACCGAGGCGAGATGGTGGGCGACCGCGGCGGCGGGCGCGTCCGCCGGCAGGCGCCCGACGTGACCGGCGAGGGCCGTGGCGGCCGAGGCGTAGTTCCACAGCCCGTCGCTGCACAGCACCACCCGTCCCGGCCCGGTGAGGGGCAGCGAGACGACGCGCGGTACCGCCGACCCGCTGCCCGTCCCGATCCAGTGGGTGATGGTGTGGGCGCCGGGCGCCGTCTCGGCCAGCTCGGTCGGAAGCAGGCCGGCCCGCACCGCCTCGGCCGCCAGCGTGTCGTCCTCGGTCAGCAGGTGCGCGCCCCGCGGGCCGAGTAGGTAGGCTCTGCTGTCCCCGAGCCAGCCGACGGCGAGCCGGTCCGCCGTCACGATCGCCGCGACGAACGTGCAGGCCGGCGCGTCGTCGGGGCTGGTGATCGAGGCGACGGCGCTGCGCTGGGCGGCCGCGGCCGCCGCCCGCAGCGCGGCGTTCTCCCAGGGGACGCCGCCGCCCGTCGGCTCGGGAGACCTCGGCGTGCCCACGGCGTCGGCCAGGAAGGCGGTGGCGTCCCGGGCAGCGGCCACGGCGGCCGGTCCCGAGCCGGGAGCCGTCGACACCCCGTCGCACACGACCGCCACGACCGCCGGGCGGGCCGGGCCGGGCAGGTCGGCTGGATAGGCCGGGCCGGCTGGCCCGGGTGGGCCGACGACGGCGAGGGCGAACCCGTCCTCGTTGCTCCGGTGGACGAGGCCGCGGTCCGACACGCCGGCCGCGATCGTCAGGTCGACATCGATCCGGTCGCCGGGCTCGCGGCCGGCCGCCGTCAGGGCCACGCCGCAGCGTTCGCAGAACCGGTCGTCGGGAAGGACCGGCGCCGCGCAGCCGGGGCAGCGTCCCGCCGTGCCGGGGTCCGCCGTGCCGGGGTCCGCCGTGCCGGGGTCCGCCAGGCCGGGGTCCCGTGGCCCCGACGCCGGTCCCGGCCGCTGTCCGGCGTTCATACCAGGGTCCGCGGGCGGACACGGTTGGCGAGGTCGACGAGGGCGTACCGCTCGTCGGTGGTCGCGGCCAGCCGGGCGAGCTCCCGGTAGGCGCGTTCCAGGCCGAAGCGCAGGTCCGCTTCCCGCAGTGCGGCACCGGCGACCGTGACGCCCGGGTCCACCGGGAGCGTGCCGGCCGCCACCAGGTCGAGCGCGGTGGTCAGCAGATCCCGGGTGAGAGCGGCCCGGCGGCCCGAGTCGAGGTCCAGGCCGGCCAGCACGTCCGACGCGGCCATGATGCCGGCCCGGTTGGGGACGCCGGCCACGGTCACCGTGCCGAGTACCCGGGCCAGCCGGATCTGGGCGTCGACGTGGGCGGCCGAGGCCGGTGGTACCCGGCGGTAGGCGGCCACCGCACCGTCGCGGTTGCCCGCGGCGATCCGCACCCGCGCCAGCCCGAACGCCGCGCCGGTGAACGCGTCGTCGGTGCGCGACACCAGGTCATACAGCTGCTGCGCCCGGGGGAGGTCGCCGGCGGCCTCCGCGGTGCGCGCCAGCGCCAGCTTCGGCGCGAGCTCGCCCGGGACCTCGTCGTAGACCCGGTCGAACGCGCCGCGGGCCGCGGCGGTGTCGCCGTCGGCGAGTGCCAGCAGCCCGCGCTGCCAGTCCACCCGCCACTCGAAGGGGTCCTCCGCCTCGATCTCGGCGAGCATCTCGCGGGCGGCGGCGGTCCGGCCCAGGCGCATCCGCAGGTCGGCCAGGTGCAGGCGCGCCCCGACGCTGGTGGTTCCCATCGCACCGAGCAGCTCGGCGAGCTGCTCGGGCGCGAGGTCCGGCAGGGCGGTGAGCGGGTCCGCCGCCGGGTCGTCGGGGTCGGCCCGTAGCCGGGGCAGCACCGACCACGGCGGCAGCGCGGTGAGGCCACCTTCGCCGGTGAGGCCACCTTCGCCGGTGAGGCCACCTTCGCCGGTGAGGCCACCTTCGCCGGTGGGGTGGAGGTCGCCGGTGAACCGCCGGCTCGGCGCCGGCGCCGGGGCCGGTGTCCCGCGTTCGGCCGCGACGATCTCCCGCAGCACCCCCAGCAGTTCGTCGTGCATCTCCTCGGCGCCGGTGAAGCGGCGGTCGGGATCGGGCGCGGTCGCCTTGAGCAGGAACCGGTACAGCGACTCGTGCCGGGCGAGGACGGGATGGTCCGCCGCCGGTGGCATCGTGTGCAGGTAGGTCGAGGTGTTACCGCGGAAGTCCAGGATGAGGGTCGCGAGAGTGCGTCCCACGGCGAACAGGTCGGAGGCGACCGAGGGGCCGGTGGTGGGCACCTCGGGTGCCTGGTAGCCGAGGGTGCCGCAGCCGGCTCCGGCTACTGCGCCGTCGTCGATGCGACGGATCGCGTCGAGGTCGATCAGGCGCGGTGTCTCCCGGCCGAGCATCACGTTGTYGGGTGTGAAGTCGCCGAACACCAGGCCGTTTCGGTGCAGGTAGGCGAAGGCGGGCAGCGCCGCGAGGAGGTAGGCGACGGCCTGGGTGACCGGCAGCGGGTCGGGCCGGCCGGCGTCGGCCCGACGCCGGCACAGCACCTCCCGCAGCGAGGTGCCGCCGATGTACTCCATCACGATGTAGCTCGTGCCGGCATGCTCGACGAAGGTGAAGATCCGCACGATCGCCGGATGGTCGACGGAGGCCAGGAACCGGCGCTCGGCGATGGCCGCGGCCTGTGCCTCGCGGTCGCCGGAGTCGAGCAGGCCCTTGAGCACGACCCAGGAGCCCTCCGCGACGCTCGGGTCCCGGGCGAGGTAGATCCAGCCCTGGCCGCCGTGCGCGAGGGCCCCCGCGATCTCGTACGGCCCGACGCGGTCACCGGCGTGCAGCGTGGGACGGAACGAGAACGGCTGGCCGCATCCCGGGCAGAAGCCCTCGGGACGCGCGGGCCGGCGGCCCCGGGCGCGTCCCACCGGCGCGCCGCACCCGGCACAGGCCCGCCGCCGTTCCGGGATCTGCGGGTCCGCCAGCAGCATCGACGCCGGGTCCGGCACGTCGGGCTCGGGCACGTCGGGCTCGGGCACCTCGACCAGACCCGCGCCCAGCCGGCTCGGTGCGGTCCGCGACCCGTCCTCGACGACGCCGCCGCAGTCCGGCTCCGGGCAGGGGATGACCGCGTTCACGCACGCTCCTCGGTTGAGATCGTGGTTGAGATCGTGGTTGAGATCGGGGTTGAGGTGAGGGGTGGGCGAGGGGGAGCGCCCCCCGAACGCAGCCGGGTCAGGACCGCGTCCATCTCCCACCGAGAGATCATCATCGGTCAGTCCCGGTAGCGGGCGACCGGTGGCGTCGGCGGCGGGGCGAACGGTGCCGACAGCCACCGCCGGGCCAGCCGTTTCCAGGTGCCGTCGGCGATCGCGCGGGCCAGCACGCCGTTGACGAAGCGGGTCAGTTCCGGATGGTCGAGGCTGACGGCGACCGCGTCCGGCTCGTCCGACAGGGCCGGTCCGACAACGTACAGCCGCGGGTCCTGGGCGGCCATCCCGTTGAGGATGGCCGTGGTGGTCATGACGGCGTCGACCTCCCCGGCCTGGAGCAGCACGAGGCAGTCGGCGATGTTCGGCACGGTGCGCAGCACCGGGCGCGACGGTGCCCGCCGGATGGTCGCCGCCGCGCCGGCCGCCGCGCCGGCCGCCGTGCAGACCCGTCGCCCACCGAGATCGTCCATCCCCTGGTACGGCGAGTCGCGGGGGACCAGGACCCGTTGCGTCTCGTTGTAGTAGACGGCGGAGAAGTCCACCAGCGCGCGCCGCTCGCAGTTCGTCGTCATGGTCGCCACGACGACGTCGACGGCGCCGTCGCGCAGGACCGGGATGCRCTCGGCGTAGGTGACCGCGCGGAACCGCACGTGTCCGTCCGCGCCGAAGATCCTCCGGCCGACCAGGTTGGCGATCTCCACGTCGAAGCCCTCGAACTGGCCGGTGAACGGGCTGATCGACCCGAAGGGCGGGACGTCGGCCAGCACCCCGGCGATGAGGTAGCCGCGGCGTTCGATCGTCTCCAGGACGGTGCCCGTGGGCATCGCGCCCGGCGAGGGCAGCCGGCCCGGCGGGCGCCAGCTGGCCTGCGGATCGTCGCAGGTGGGTGTCGGCGTCACGGCCGCGGCGGCAGGCGTGAGGGCGGCAGGCGTGAGGGCGGCGGGCCGCGGGGGCGTCGGCGTCGCGGGGGCCAGGGGTCGGGCCTGGGCCGGCAGCGGACTGTCGACCGTGCCGCAGGCGGTGACGCCGACCGCCAGGGCGACGGTAATCAGTACCGTCACCGCTCGCGCCGTCGCGACCCGGATGATCATCATCGGCTCACCGGTAGTCGTTGATTCTCAGCTGGATGCCGACGAAGGCCAGGGCCGCGGCGAGCCCGAGCGCCACGGTGGCGCCGAGCGGCAGGCGGTTCAGCGCCTCGCCGGCGGCGGACAGGCGCGCTTCGAAGCGGGTACGGCTGGTCGTGAACACCGCTTCCGAGGCRTCGTCGAACCGGGTGAAGGAGGTCGTGCCCTCGCCGAGCGCCACGGCCACCGCCTGCTGGAACCCGCCGACATCGGACACCAGGTTACCGACCCGCAGGCTTGTCGCCTGGTATCCGCGCCAGGCCGGTTCCAGGGCGGCGCGGGCCGGGCCGTCCGGGCCGCGCAGGGCCACCGTCGCCGGCAGAACCCCGGTCCCGCTCCGGCGCCCCCTGTCGTCGTAGCCCAGTCGGGCGGCCGCGGCGCGGGCGTCCTCGTCGAGTTCCACGCCGTTGCCGTGGGCGACCAGCGACAGGCTTTCGTCACCCCATGCCCGTAATGCCAGCACCCGGGCCTGCGCGGTCAGCGTCATCGGGACGTACCCGTGGTCCCGGCTTTCGACGAGACGGCCACGTTCCACGCCGAACGCGGTCAGCGTCAACCCGAGGATGATCGCGGTGAGCGCCGTGGCGGCGAGCAGCGGCAGATTGAGGATCCGGTGGGTGCGCCGGAACAGCCGCACCTGCAGCGCGACGAGCCCGGCGAGCGTCGCGGCGCCGACGGCGCCGACCAGGAACACCTGGTGCCAGGAGCTCGCCCGCCGGTAGCCGTGGTCGATGTCGGTGGCGTCGGCGGTGGCCAGCGCGTCGGCGGCGGGCAGGATGGTGTCCCGCATCAGCGCGGACGCCTGCCGCAGGTAGGCCCCGCCGACGGCGAGGCCGAGCCGGTTGTTCGCCCGGGCCCGTTCGACCAGGCCGGTGTAGACGGGCAGTTGCGCGCAGAGCACGGCCAGGGGCTGGCGCGGACCACCGGCGCGGGCGAGATCGACGACGCGGTCGCCCGCCGCGGCGATGCTGCGCGCGTAGGCGGCACGCTGCCCCGGTGGTTCGACGCCGCCGGCGAGGAAGGCACGGGCCGCCGTGGCGTCCGCCGCCCAGAGCTCGGCGCGCAGGCTCTGGGCGGCGATGAAGGACGCGCCGCTGTCCTTGGTCAGGGTGTCGATCGCGTGCCGGCGGGTCTGCGTGGCGCCGAGGGCGGTAACCCACAGTGCGACGAGCGCGAGGACCACGAGCACGGACAGCAGGCGCAGCCGGCCCGGCGGGGTCGCCGCCCGGCGCCGTACCCCCGTAGCCACCGCGGTCATGGCTGGTGAGCGTATGGCCTGCGCAACCGCCGGGTAGCCACACTGTCACCTTGGCGTCACCCCGGCTGGTACCTCGTGCTGGCGCTGCGGCTGTGGGGCCAGCCGGTAGCCGCCACGGGCTCAGCCGAGCCGCCGGGAGGAGGTGGCCGGCACCGGTTCCGGTTCGGCGGCCGTCGGCCGGTGCGCGGAGTGCTCCACCCAGGCGGCCCCGGCGGTCGTGGTGGGATGGCCGAGCAGGTAGCCTTGGCCGTAGGGGATCCCGGCCGCCATCGCCGTGTCGAGCTCCATCGGGGTTTCGATGCCCTCGGCGATGACGCAGCCGCCGATCTCGCCGGCGACCTGCACCAGTCCCGTCGCGATGGCGCGCCTGGCCGGATCGGTGTCGATCCCGTGGGTGAGGACCCGATCCAGTTTGATGATCTCCGGGCGCAGGTGGATGAGCTGTTCCAGGCCCGCGTAGCCGGTGCCGACGTCGTCGATCGCGATGCGGACCCCGCGGCGGCGCAGCACGCCGACGGCGACCAGCAGCTCCGAGTCGTCGCCGATGTGCTCGTGCTCGGTGATCTCCACGATGAGGCGATCGGCCCCCCGGTCGGGAAGGATGTCGACCAGGCCGGAGGTGATGGTGGACGGCGAGGCGTTGACGGCGAGGGTGAGGTCGGACGGGAGCGTCGGCAGGACGGTCAGCGCGTGGCGGATCGCCATGAGTTCCAGTTCGATGCTCAGGCCGACGGTTGCGGCGTCGTTGTACCACTGCTGCRCATCGCCGGTCGTGTGGGGGAAGCGGGACAGCGCCTCGACCCCGACGATCCGCTCGTCCGTGAGCCTGAAGATCGGCTGGAAGATCATCTTTGGGCCGCCCGCGTCGATGAGGTCGCTCACCTCCTGCCAGATGCGGCGTCGCTGTTCCCACAGGCGGTGCAGGTCGAGGACCGCGTCGCTCAGGAAGGCCGCCAACAGGTGCAGGAAGTGCACGTCGCGGTCGCGTGGGTGGGGGAGCGCGTCGTGGGCGAGGCAGCCGACTATGCCGTACACCTCGCCGTCGTTGTCGGCGACCGGCGCCGCGGCGTACGCGCCGACGCCCAACTCGCGGACGACGCCCGCGTCCGCGGTGCGCGGATCGGTGCGCGTGTCCGCGACGATCTCCGGTATCTCGCCGGACAGCACCCGCCCGAGCAGRGCATGCTCGCGGCGGATCGTCGAACCCGGCGCCAACCTGAACCCCCGTGCGTCCCCGCTGAGAACCTGCAGGACAAGCAGATCCCCGTCGATCCGGGCCAGCCCCGCGACGTCCATCCGCAGATGCCGGCGCAGGATCTCGAGGAGATCCGTCACTACTGTGTCCGGCTGTGTGACGCCTGCCGGCGGGCCCAACGTCGACAGCGCATCCGTCATCCGGACCACCTCCATGTTCGGCATGCCCGAAACCACCCGCTGTCATGCCGGGCCGGAGCGCTGTCATGCCGGGCCGGAGCTCAGGCCAGGGCGGCCTCGACGGCGTCACCGACCAGCTGGCCCAGCCGCGGTGGCGCTCCGCGACGCACGCGCACGTGCAGGGGTTCGGGCGCAACGGCGGGCAGGTCGTGGCGCCGTTCGAGCCCCGGGGGAACCGGCCCGACGTCGGCGAGCAGAGCCACCCCGACCCCGGCGCGGGCGGCGTGCAGCACACCGGCGAGATGGCCTGCCTCACCGACCACCCATGCCGTGCGCCCGACCCGCGCCAGGGTGCTCAACGCCTGGCTGCGAATGGTGCAGGGATCGTTGATCGCCACGAGGGGCAGCGGCCGGTCCGGCGGCGGAGGAGTCCAGCCGGCGGCGGCGTACCAGGCGAGGGGAAGGCAGCCGGCGGGGCGGGCCACCGCGCCCCGTGCCGTTCCCAGGAGCACGGCGACGTCGACGGCACCCTGGTCGAGGGCCTCGGTGAGCCGGGCTCCCCGGTCGAGGCGGAACCGGATCTGAGCCTCGGGAAAACCGGTGGTCAGGGTGGACATCCACAACGGCAGCAGATGGTCGGCGGCGTGCTCGGTCGCCCCGACGGTGATCGTCCGAAGCTCCGCGGGCGCGCCGCCCTCCCGCCGGCCGACCCCCAGCTGCTCGAGCGCGCYGTCGTGCAGGGCGAGGATCCGCCGGGCCGCGGTCAGGAGCAGCTCACCATCCGGAGTGAACCGGGTGGCGCGACCGTCCGGCTCGACCAGCKGGCGGCCGATCGCCTTCTCCAACCGGCGGACATGCTGGCTCACGGCGGACTGCGAGATACACAGCAGGTGCGCGGCGCGGCGGAAGCCCCCGCAGTCGGCAATGGTGACGAAACTTCGCAAAGCCGTTACATCGAGCACGGGGGACACGGGCGCACTATAACACGAATTGATTACGTTTCGTGATTAGTTCGATCACGAATCCGCGTTGGACATTGGTTGGAAAAGGCACCACTCTCAGGAACATGGTCGGCAGGTCGAGCGCATCCGAGTATGGGCTGGTCATGGMGT
Source organism: Frankia sp. CgMI4 (assembly GCF_001756285.1). Taxonomy (NCBI): domain Bacteria; kingdom Bacillati; phylum Actinomycetota; class Actinomycetes; order Frankiales; family Frankiaceae; genus Frankia; species Frankia sp. CgMI4. The sequence continues at coordinate 107,785 of NZ_MAQZ01000046.1, read as the reverse complement.
ACGGGCTGGTCACGGCCCGGGCCGGGGCCTGCCGTCGGGCGCGGGACCCGCTCGGCCGGTGCGTGCTGACGCGGCGGCGAGTCGTCGACTTCGGGATCCTCGCATCCTCCTGCTGTCGCTGCTGTTGACGCGGTCCTCGCCGCCCGGCCCGACGGCGCTGCGCTCCCGACGGCGCTGCGCTCCCGACGGCGCTGCGCTCCCTGATGACCGTCTTCCAGCACGTGCGGCAGGCCCGCGATCCCTTCTGGCCCGACGATCTTTACCGGACGATGATCGCCGACTCGCTGACCCGGCCGGTCCTGCTCAACGCCGTCCGGGCCGAGCCGGAGCTGGGCGCCCCGGTCCGCGGCGGACTGCCCGCCACGAAGATCCGTCGTACCGCCGACGGTTGGGTGCTGACTGGGCACAAAGGCTACGCGACGAGCTCRGAGGGCCTGAGCTACCACCTGGCATGGGCGGCGACCGAGGACGACGACCCGTTGCTGGGACACGCGATCGTGCCGRCTGACAGCCCCGGAATCCGCATCGTGCGCACCTGGGACCACTTCGGGCTGCGGGCAAGCAGCACCCACGACGTGATCTACACCGACGTCGAGATCCCCACCGGGAACTTCCGGGGGGTGYCCCGCTCCGCCCAGCCTGCCGACACGAGCCTGGCCGCCGTCACGATCGGCRCCACCGCCCTGTATGTCGGGGTGGCGCGGGCCGCACAGGAGTTCTTCGTGCGCTTCGCGAACGAACGCGTTCCGACGTCGCTGGGCCGGCCGATCGCCACCACCGAGCGGATCCAGACGATCGCCGGGGAGATCGAGGCGCAGCTCGTCGCCGCCGAGGAGGTCGCCTTCGGGGTGGCCCGCCGCTTCGATGAGGGCGCGCCGGACGCCGCGGAGCGTGCGGTGCTCGCGAAGCCCCTCGTCGCCCGGRCCGCCATCACCGCCGTGCAGACCGCCGTCGCAGCCATCGGCAACCCCGGCCTGACGCGGCACAACCCGCTCGAACGGCACCTGCGCGACGTGCACTGCGTCCGCGTCCATCCCCCCCAGGAGGACACGGCGCTGCTGATCGCCGGTCGCCGGACCCTCGCCACCGCAGCTCCCGCTGTGCGGTCCCCTGCCCCGCCCGCACCACCCGAATCGACGCCGACCTCGTCGTCTCGTCCAGGAGCACCTCCAGGAGCACCTCCAGGAGCACCATCACCATGACTACCCCGACTACCCCGACTACCCCGCACCGGCACCGAACGACGCGAAGGCTGGCCGCAGCGGCCGTCTCCGTCCTCACGACCGTCACGCTCGCGGCCTGCGGGAACGGCGGCGGCAGYACGGCGTCGGGCGGGACCCCCGTCCCCGGCGGGCGGCTGAAGATCGCCCTCTGGTCGGACCTCCAGAACTGCGTCGACCCCAACCAGGTGTACTGGATAGAGACGCGCAGCCTCGACCGGAACATCGCCGACTCACTGACCGATCAGGATCCCAGCACCGGGAAGATCGTTCCCTGGCTGGCCAACAGCTGGACGGTGAGCCCCGACGCCAGCGAGTACACGTTCTCGCTGCGTAAAGGTGTGACCTTCAGCGACGGCACCACGCTCGACGCGGCTGCGGTGAAGACGGCCTTTGACGGGTTGCACGCGCTCGGCGCCAAGTCGACGCTGGGCCTGAGCTACCTGGCGAACTACAAGGCGACGACGGTCGTCGACCCCACCACGGTGAAGGTCGCCTTCAAGGGCGCCGCCCACCTCGACGGCATCGACGTCACCTACATCGCCGAGGACAGCGTCCGCGTCGGCCTTGACGATCCCGTGCCCGGGCAGTACTTTCGCCCCCTCTGGGACGCGCTGCACCTCGACTTCGGCCTCTCGCTCACCCAGAACACGACCGTCGGCGCGCTGCTCGCCGACAAGCTGCCCACGACCCTCGCCCTCGCGGCGGTCGCCGTCGTGCTCATGGCGGTGCTCGGCGTCACGGTCGCCTACCTCGCCAGCTACCTCCAGTGGGGGCCGGCGCGGGCGCTGCTGCCCCGGCTGCCCGCCGTCGCCATCTCGCTGCCGCCCTTCTTCGTGGGGCTGCTGCTCATCCAGATCTTCGCCTTCTCCCTCGGCTGGTTCCCGGCCACGGGCACGGACGGGTGGCGCAGCCTGGTGCTGCCCGCGCTGACCCTGTTCGGCGTCCTCGTCGGCCACATGGTGGCGAACGCCGTGGTCGTCGAGACCGTCTTCTCCCGCAGCGGCATCGGGCTCCTGGCCCAGCAGTCGGTCCTCAGCCAGGACGTGCCTGTCGTGCAGGCGATCGTCCTGATCGCCGCGGCCCTGTTCGTCACCGTCAACCTGCTCGTCGACCTGCTCTACTCGCTTCTCGACCCACGCGTCGCGTGGACGCCCCGGGTCAACTAGGCAGGAACTGATGCCCGAGAACATCCTCGCCAGGAATCGCGACCTCGCCCACCGAGAAGCTGCGCGGCCCGAGCCTCCACCACCTGTTCGGCACCGACGAACTCGGCCGGGACCTGTTCACCCGGGTCATCCACGGCTCCGCCATGACGGTCCGGGCAACCGGGGCGTCCGTGCTCATCGCGGTCGTCGTCGGTCTCGCGATCGGTGTCCTCGCCGGATTCTTCGGCGGCTGGATCGACGTGTTCCTCATGCGCGTGGTGGACGTTCTGCTCGCGATCCCGCTGCTGCTGGCGCTCGCGATCGTCACCGCCCTCGGGTTCGGCCTGGTGCCGATGGCGGTCGCGGTGGCGGTGGCCCTCGTGCCGCAGTTCGCGCGGACCACCCGGGCCCAGGTGTTCCAGGTCAAGGGCCAAGCCTACGTCGAGGCCGCCCGCACCGGGGGCGCATCCTGGGGTCGGGTGCTGTGGAAACACATCCTGCCCAACTCGTGGGGTCCGGTGGCGGTGCTCGCGGTCCTCGACTTCGGGACGGCCGTGCTCGTCATCTCCTCGCTCAGCTTCCTGGGCTTCGGTGCCCCGCCACCGGCGGCAGAATGGGGGACACTCATCTCGAACGGGCGCAACTTCCTCATCACCAGCCCCTGGCTGTCGCTGCTGCCGGGTCTGTTCGTCGGGCTGGTCGTGTTCAGCCTCAACCACATTGCCCGCACGATCGAAGAGGTGCAGCGGTGAACATGGTGAACACGGTGAGCGCGTGAATGCCGTGAGCACGGTGAGCACGAAGGCGGACGCCGTGGYGGGCCGGAACATCGTGGAGCTCACCGGGCTGTCCGTCGCGGGCACCGGCGTGACCGGCGCGTCCGAGCGGGTGCTGCGGACGATCCGCGGCACGGTGATCGGACTGGTCCCGCAGGACCCGATGGTCGGGCTCAACCCGACGATGCGGATCGGCGGGCAGGTGGCCGAGGCCGTGCGCCGCAGCGGCGTTGACAAGCGGCTCGTCTCCGCCGAGGTGGTCGAGGCGCTCGACCGGGCCGGGCTCGACAACCCGGTCCTGCGGGCCCGGCAGTACCCGAACCAGCTCTCCGGCGGCATGCGGCAACGGGTCCTCATCGCGATCGCGATCGCCGCGCATCCGCGCCTCATCGTCGCCGACGAACCGACGAGCGCGCTCGACGTCACCGTGCAGCGGCGGATCCCCGACCATCTCGGCCGCCTGGTTGCCGAGTCCGGCACCTCGCTGCTCATCATCACCCACGACCTCGGGGTCGCGGCCGACCAGGCCGACCGGGTCGTCGTGATGCGGCGCGGCCGGGTCGTCGAACGCGGGGCACCGGCGTCGATCCTGCGCACCCCGCGCGACCCTTACACCCGCCACCTCATCGAGGTGGCGCCGGCGTTGTCGTCCACCGGCGGCCTCGTCCCGCGCTTCCCCGAGGCGCCCCCGGCTCCCGAGCTGCTGCGGCTAGAGGGGATCACGAAGGACTTCCGGCTGCCCCGGACCCGGGGCGGGGAGCGGGTCTTCCGGGCGCTGGACGAGGTGTCCCTGTCGGTGCGGGCGGGCCAGACCCTGGGCCTCCTCGGCGAGTCCGGGTCGGGCAAGACCACCGCGCCGCGCATCGCGATGGGCCTGGAGAAGCCGACCAGCGGCCGGATCCACCTCGACGGGCAGGACATCACCTCCGCCGGCTGGTCGCAGCTGCGGCCGCTGCGGCGGCGGTTCCAGCTTGTCCACCAGAACCCGTTCTCCTCACTGGACCCGCGGTTCACCGTCGGGGAGAGCATCGCCGAGCCGCTGCTCTCCTTCCGCGTCGGCGACCGGGCCAGCCGCGCCGCCCGGGTGCGCGAGCTGCTCGATCAGGTCGCCCTGCCCGCCGCGTTCCGCGGCCGCCGGCCGATCGAGCTCTCCGGCGGCCAGCGCCAGCGGGTCGCGATCGCCCGGGCACTCGCGATCGAACCCGAGCTGGTCTTCCTCGACGAACCCGTCTCGGCGCTCGACGTGTCGGTGCAGGACCAGATCCTGACCCTGCTCCTGCGGCTGCAGCAGGAGCTCGGGGTCGCCTACTTCTTCATTTCCCACGATCTCGCCGTCGTGGCCCAGCTCGCCCACGAGGTCGCGGTGCTGCGCGCCGGCCGCATCGTCGAGAGTGCTCCGGCGGCCGACGTCCTCACCGCGCCGACGCAGGACCACACCCGCGAGCTGCTCGGCGCGATTCCCGGGCAACGGTTCGCGGCCGCACTCGCCGCCGCCCAAGGAAAGGACGCACGATGAGTCGCAGGTACGCACGCACGGTGAGTCGCGGGTACGCACGCACGGTGAGTCGCAGGTACATCGTCATCGGAGCCGGGGCCGTCGGCGCGACCGTCGCCGTGGAGCTGCGGCTCGCCGGGATCGACGTCGTCGTCGTGGCCCGGGGCGCGAACCTCGCGGCGCTGCGGGCGGGCGGGCTGCGCTACATCCGACCGCCGGCCACGCCCGGCGGTGAGCCCGACGAGCGGCGGATCCCCCTCGACGTCGTCGGCGGCCCGGACGAGGTCGACCTGCGTGGTGACGACGTGCTCGTCCTCGCCACCAAGTCGCAGGACTCCGAGGCGCTGCTCGCGCAGTGGGCATGGCGGCCGGTTGACGTTGACGGCACGCGGCGCACGGCGGCGGAGGCGCTGCCCGTCGTGCTGCTTCAGAACGGGATCGAGAACGCCCGTRCGGCGTTGCGCCGGTTCGCCACGGTGATCGACGCGGTCGTCCTCAGCCCCTCCTCGCACGTGCGACCCGGCGAGGTCGTGTCCCCGGCGGCCCCGCTCGCGGCGGCCTTCTACCTGGGCCGCGCCCCTCGCGGCGCCGTTGACGACCCGACCGCCGAGGYTGTCGCGGCCGACCTGCGCCGAGCCTCGTTCGCCGTCGCGGTCGTCGCGGACATCGACCGACGCAAGGCCGGCAAGCTGCTGGGCAATCTGGCCTACAACCTCGACGCGATCTACGCTCCGAGCGAGCTGCGCGACGCGGCGGCTGCCGTGCTGGTCGAGGAGGCGCGGCGGGTGTTCGCCGCGGCCGGCGTGGAGACCGCCGGCGTCTGTCCGGACGACGGGCTCGACCTGTCCGGCCTCGTTCCGCACGAGATCCCCGGCTTCTCCCGGGAGGGCAGCTCCACCTGGCAGAGCCTGGCGCGTGGCGGGTCGGTCGAGTCGGACTTCCTCAACGGCGAGATCGTGCTGCTGGCCCGCCTGCACGGGCTGGCGGCACCGGTCAACGCCGGGGTGCAGCGGCGGATCGCCACCGCGGCGCGCACCGGCACGCCGCCGGGCGGATTCGACCAGGCCGACCTCGCCGCCCTGCTGGTCTCGGCACCTGCCGGCGTGGTCCCCTATGCCGGCGTGGTCCCCTATGCCGACGTGGTCCCCTATGCCGACGTGGTCCCCTATGCCGACGTGGCCCCGGATGCCGGCAGGACACGTGCCGGCGTGGCGCTCGGGGAGGTCCTCGTCAACGTGAGACGTCTGCACGACGAGCTGCTCTCGCCCGGCCCRCCGCTGCTGCTCGACGTCCGCTGGGCCCTGGGTGACCCCCACGGGCACGACCACTACCGCGAGGGCCACCTGCCGGGCGCGGTCTACGTCGACCTGGACACCGAGCTCGCCGCCGCACCGGGCGGGACCGCCGGGCGGCATCCGTTGCCCGAGCTCGTCAACCTCCAGCAGGCCGCCCGGCGCTGGGGGCTGACCGCCGGGCGTGCGGTCGTGGTCTACGACGCGGTCGGCGGGCTGTCCGCCGCCCGGGCCTGGTGGCTGCTGCGCTGGGCGGGCGTCGCCGACGTCCGCATCCTCGACGGGGCACTCGCGGCCTGGCAGGAGGCCGGGTTCCCGCTCGAGACCGGCGAGATCATCTCGGCGCCCGGCGACATCGTCCTGCACGCCGGTCAGCTGCCGGTGCTCGACGCGGACGGCGCCGCCCGGGTGGCCCGCGAGGGTGTCCTCCTCGACGCCCGTGCGGCCGAGCGGTATCGCGGCGAGGTGGAACCGATCGACCCGCGCGCCGGCCACATCCCGGGAGCGGTGAGCGCCGCGACGGGGGAGAACCTCGACGCGAGTGGCCGGTTCCTGCCCCGGGACGAGCTGCGGGCCCGGTTCGCGGCCCTCGGCGTCGGCGGCGGCGGCGACGTCGGCGTCGGCGGCGACGGGAACGGGGCCGGCGGGCGGGCGCGGCCGGTCGGGGTGTACTGCGGATCCGGAGTGACGGCCTCCCACGAGATCGCCGCGCTCGCCGTCGCCGGCATCGACGCCGCCCTGTACCCGGGTTCCTGGTCGGCCTGGTCGGCCGACCCCGACCGGCCCGTCGCCACGGGTCCGCAATGACCCCGGCGCGGTTCGCGGTCGCGCTGCCGGCCGGGCAGTGGAGCACCGATCCGGCCGTCGTCAACGCCCACCGGTGGGACCGGTCCGGCTGGCAGCCCGCGGGCCGCCCGATCGGCGTCGCGTTCGCGCGCGAGGTGACCGACGTCCAGGCGGTGCTGCGGGCGGCGAGCGCGGCGCGGGTAGCGGTGACGGTGCGCGGCGCCGGTACCGGCCTCGCCGGGGGAGCCGCGGCCTCGGCGGGCAGCGTCGTGCTCGACCTGTCCGGAATGAACCGCATCCGCGAGCTGTCGGTTACCGACGCGGTCGCGGTCGTCGAGCCTGGCGTGATCACCGCCGATCTCGATCGGGCGGCCCGCGAGGTCGGCCTGTGCTACGCGCCGGATCCGGCGAGCGCGGCCATCTCCACCATCGGCGGGAACATCGCGACGAACGCCGGGGGCCTGAGCTGTGCGAAGTACGGCGTGACCCGGGAGTCGGTGCTCGGTCTGGACGTCGTCCTCGCAGACGGCGAGCGCATCAGCACCGGGCGGCGAACCGTCAAGGGGGTCGCCGGCTACGACCTGACCGGGTTGTTCGTCGGATCGGAGGGAACTCTCGGGGTGGTCGTCGGCGCCACCGTGCGGCTGCGGCCCGCGCCGCGCTCCACGGTCACCCTGGCGGCCTTCTTCGACACCTTCGCCGAGGCCGCCGAGGCCGTCACCGCGCTCGGCGTCGCCGGGATCGTCGTGGCCGTGGCCGAACTGCTCGACGGCCGCACGGTGCGGGCCGTCGACGCCGCCACCGGCAGCGACCTTGCCTCCGCCGGCGAGGTCTTCCTGCTCGTCCAGACCGACGGGTCGGGCGCGGGAGAGGAGGCCGATGCCGTCGAGGGCATTCTCGCCGAGCGGGCGAGGAGGGTCCGGCGGTCGGTGGACGAGGCCACGGCGGAGGCGCTGCTCGCCGCGCGCCGCTCGGCGCTACCCGCGCTGGAGCGCCTCGGCCGGGTGCTCATCGAGGACATCGCCGTGCCGCGCGGCCGGATGGCGCAGGCCGCCGCGCGCATCGTCGAGATCGGCGCCGCCACCGGCGTGGACATCTTCACTCTGGCCCACGCCGCCGACGGCAACCTGCATCCCATCATCGTGGTCGACCCCGTCGACCCCGTCGACCCCGTCGACCCCGTCGACCCCGCCGACCCCGCCATCCCCGAGCGTGCCTGGCACGCCGCCGAGCAGATCTTCGCCACCGCGCTGGACCTGGGCGGAACGGTGACCGGCGAGCACGGCGTCGGGGTGCTCAAACGGCGCTGGCTCGCCACGGAGCTCGGCTCACGCAGCCACGACCTGCAACTCCGGCTCCGTCAGGTCTTCGACCCGGCCGGCATCCTCAACCCGGGCCCCGCGATCTGACCATTGACCGGCCCGCGCCGCCGTGAGTGTCGCTTCTCGCACGGTGGGCGGGGACCGGGCGAATCTTCCCAGCGCTCCCGATGGTGAGAATCGCTACCGACAGTGAGAATCGCTACCGATGGTGAGAACAGTCCCAACGGCGAGAACACGAGAACGGGGACAGTCTCGGCCGCGCGCSCCATCATTGTCGATGTGGGCAGTGGGGCCGGGCGCGCTGTTCGCCTCATGACTTCGTCGTCCCGAGGAGAAGACCATCATCAAGGGCACCTTCCGTTCCTTGTCCGTCTACAATTTCCGGCTCTTCGCGGGTGGCCAGGTGTTGTCCGTGACGGGAACCTGGATGATGGTCGTGGCCCAGGAYTGGCTCGTCCTTTCGCTGAGCGGCGACTCGGGAACAGCCCTGGGCCTCGTGACCGCCCTGCAGTTCACCCCGATGCTGTTGCTGACCCTCTACGGCGGAAGGCTCGCGGACCGCTACGACAAACGCCGGCTACTGACCGTCGCGAACCTGGCCTCCGGACTGCTCGCCCTGGCGCTGTCGCTGCTGGTGTTAACCGGCACGGTCCGGCTGTGGCACATCTGCCTGTTCGCACTGGGCCTCGGTCTCGTGAACGCCGTCGAGATGCCGACCCGGATGGCATTCGTGAGCGAGCTGGTCGGCGCCGAACTCCTCCCCAACGCGTCGGCGCTGAGCGCGGCGTACTTCAACGTCGCCCGGGTCGCCGGCCCGGCCGTCGCCGGCCCGTTGATCGGCGGCTTCGGTACCGGCCCGGTCATGATGTTCAACGCCGTGAGCTACCTCGCGACGGTGGTGGGTCTGCGGATGATGCGCCCGGCCGAGATGCACCGCGACGCGCGCCGGGCGACCTCCACCCGCGTCGTCGACGGACTGCGGTACGTGCTCGGCCGGGAGGACCTGGTGCTCGTGCTTGGACTCGTCGCGACGATCGGGCYGTTCGGCCTGAACTTCCAGCTCACCGTGCCCCTGCTCGCCAGGACGGTATTTCATGCCGACGCGGCGGCCTTCGGGCTGCTCACCAGCGGGCTCGCCGCCGGATCGCTGCTCGCGGCCCTCGTGACGACCGCCCGCCGCACCCGCCCGTCGGCCGGCACGGTGATCGGATCCGCGCTCGCGTTCGGCCTGCTGGAGACGGTGACCGGCTGGGCGCCCAGCTATGCCACGGCGGCCGTGCTCCTGATCCCTACCGGCTTCGCGACGATCTACTTCGCTCAGGCGGCGAACCACCGCATCCAGCTCGGCAGCGATCCGCAGTACCGAGRCCGGGTGATGGCGATCTATACCCTGATCCTGCAGGGATCGACGCCGCTAGGTGCCCTGTTCGTCGGCTGGCTCACCGAGCACCGTGGCGCCCGCGCCGGGTTCTACATCGGAGGTCTCGTTTCGGTCGCCGCCGCGATCGCCACACTGGTGGTGGACCGCATGCGGGCCGCGGCCGTCGACGACCCGCCACGCCCCGGCGCCCCGGCGCCCGGCGCCCGAACTGTAGAGGGTTAGTCACGGTCCACAGTCTCCGCCATTGCTAACCCGCCACACTTTCCCGTTTCCCACACCGGGCCGCCCGCCACCTAGTGGTCCTGTTGCCGGAGGTGATGTGTCGAACGCCGAGTCGAACGCCGAGCGGAAAAGAGCCCCGGGAACCCTTGCATCGCCTAAGCTGGAGACTGAGGGATTCCCCGGATAATTCGATTCCATCACGAGAGCGGTGTACTATCATCATGCGAGTATCCGACCGCGGCGGTGGCCGTGTCCAGTGACGTCGATCTGTGGCTGAGGCGTTTCCATCCGGCGTCGGCGAGCGCCCCGCGGCTTGTCTGTTTTCCCCATGCGGGCGGCGCGRCAAGCTTCTACGTTCCGCTATCCAGGGCATTGTCGCCGGTCGCCGAGGTGCGTTCGGTGCAGTATCCGGGCCGCCAGGACCGGCGGACGGAGAGGCCCGAGACGGCCATCGAACCCCTCGCGGACCGCATTGCCGACGTGCTGCGTCCCCTCACCGACCGCCCGCTGGCGTTCTTCGGTCACAGTATGGGGTCGACCGTCGCCTTCGAGGTGACCCGCCGGCTGGAGGCGGCGGGCGGCCCGGTGCCGTTCGTGCTGTTCGCATCCGGCCGCAGAGCCCCGTCGGCCTCCCGCGCYGAATCCGTGCATCTCCTGGACGACGAGGGTTTTCTGCGGGAAATCCGTGCGCTTGGTGGAACCGACCCGCGCATCCTCGCCGATCCCGAAATACTGAAGCTGATCCTGCCGCCCACCCGGGCGGACTACCGGGCGATCGAAACGTATTCTGCCCCGTCGGACGCGGTGATCGGTACGGCGATTACCGTGCTGGTCGGGGATTCCGACGCCAAGGCCACCGTGGCCGAGGCCGAACAATGGCGGGCGCACACGACCGGTGCGTTCACGCTGAAGGTCTTTCCCGGTGGCCATTTCTATCTGTCGGACCAGCAGGCCGCCGTCATCGACACCGTCTCGGCCGGGCTGGTTCCCGCGGCCACCGCGGGGCCCTCGCTCTGACCCGTCGGCTTGCCCCGCCGGCTGGCTCGTCGGTCAACGTTGTCGACCTGGACGTGTCGACCTGGACGTGACCCCCACCACGGGCACCGGCGGCACCCCGGGCGGGATTCGCGTCAGCGTATTTCGTTCGGGGCCGTGGCACCGCGGCTACGCTTCGACCGTGCGGTACGGGTCGGGACGCGAGGGACGCGAGGGACACGAGGGTGTGGTGGCCGGTCTGCTCGCCGCGGCCGCGGCCGAGACGGGCGCGTCCGTGGGGACCCCGCCGGCGCGGGCGATGTCCCGCGCCTACCGGGAGTTGTCCGACCGGTATCGCGCGAACACCGCCACACCGGGTGACGGCGAGCTGACGGCGGATCACGTCCAGGCCTACCTCGCCGCCCGACTGCCCGCGACGCTGGCGGTCACCCGCGCGGTTCTCGGTGAGGTGGCGCTGCGCCGCCCGGACTGGCGGCCCGGGTCCGTCCTCGACCTGGGCGCGGGTCCCGGGACGGCGACCTGGGCCGCGCTGGCGGTCTTCCCCGGCGTGACCCGGGCCGTCCTGGTCGAGCGGTCCGCGCTGATGATCGACGTCGGTCGCCGGCTGGCCCGCCGCGGTGGCGCGCCGGCGCTGGGCACCGCGACCTGGCAGCGCACGTCCGTGCTCACCCCGCCCGGCGACGGCGCGGACCGGGCCGACCTGACAGTGGCGGCCTATGTGCTGGGCGAGCTCGCCGACGGCGACCGGGCCGCAGCCGTGGCCGCGTGGTGGCGGGCCACCGCGGCGGAGTTGGTCATCATCGACGCGGGAACCCCGGCCGGCTTCGCGCGGATCCGCGCCGCGCGCTCGGCGCTCGTCGAGACCGGCGCGACCATCACCGCGCCCTGCCCCGCCGACGACGACTGCCCGATGACGGCGGGGGACTGGTGCCACTTCGGCCGGCGGGTCGAGCGCAGCGCACTGCACCGGGCGATGAAGGACGGTGCGCTCGGGTACGAGGACGAGAAGTACTCCTACCTCGTCGCGTCGCGCCGGCCGCCCGCGCACGCCGCCGGTCGGGTGCTGCGCGTGCCGCGGGCCCGCTCGGGCCATGTCCGGCTGACGGTCTGCGAGGCGCCGCGGCAGGGTGACGTGGTCATGCCGCGGCAGCGTGACGTGGTCGTTTCCCRCAGCGAGAAGGAGGCATACCGCTGGGCCCGGCGGGCCTCCTGGGGGGACGCCGTCCCGCCCGGCACCGGGCCGCGCTGACCCGCTGTCAACGTCGGGACCCGCCGGTGACCGGAACCCGGTGACCGGAACCCTTTGACCTGGTACCCGGCAGTCATGGCCAGTTGCCGGCTGTCTACGCTTATGTCTGTTATGCCGTTGTCTGTTATGCCGTGTCGGTGTGCGTCGAAGCCGGTCCATCAGATGGACGGCGGGTCGACGGCGGCCCGCCGCCGGGCCCGCCGGTCGGGCCGCACGCCGGCGCTGATCGTCGCGGCCATCTGCGGGTGTTCGTTTGTCGTCAGCCTGGTCCTGCAGGCGACGCTGTACCGGCACGGCTCGGGTGACGCGGACGAGGCGGCCTACGTCCTGCAGGCGCGCATGCTGCTCGACGGCCGCCTCACCCTGGACGCGAACACCGTCGAGCCGTTCTTCCGGCCCTGGCTGACCGGGGAGCACGACGGGCGGGTGTTCACCAAGTACCTTCCCGGGTGGCCGGCGCTGCTCGCCGCGTCCCAGGCGTTGTTCGCCACCATGGCCGTCGCCCCGGCCCTGGTGGCGGCCGGCTGGGTGGCCGGGACGTACCGGCTGGCCCGCGAGCTCTTCGACGACGCGGTCACCGCGGTCACGGCGGCGGTGTTCGTCGCGCTGTCCCCGCTCGTCCTGGTACACACCTCGCTGCCCCTCGCCTACGCGTGCGGAGCCGCGACGCTGACCCTGGCGTGCGCGGCGCTGCTGCGTGGCGGCCGGACCGGGGCGCGGCTGTCGCTCATCGGCGGCGGGGCAGGCCTGGGATTCGTCCTGCTCCTGCGGCCCTTCGACGCGGTGATCGTCGCCGTTCCCGTCGTGGTGTTCGTGCTGGCGCGGCTGTGGCGGTCCGCGGGTGGCCGGTCCGCGGGTGGTCGGTTCATGCGTGCCGTGGCGCACCGGACCGCCTGGGCACTCGCCGGCCTGGCGCCGTTCGTTGTCGTGCTCCTGGCGTACTGCCGGCGGGTGACCGGTTCTGCGCTCCGGGCGCCGCTGTCGGCCTCCGATCCGCTGGACCGCTTCGGTTTCGGGCCGCGTCGCATCCTGCCCTCGGAGCCGACGTTCCTGTTCACCCGCCGGCTCGCCCTCGAGGCCCTGCACGGCACCGTCGTGGCGGCCCCGAGCTGGGTGTTCGGGGGCGTCGCGGTCCTCGTACTCGCGATCTTCGGCGCGCTGCGGGCGCACCGCCGTCCCGAGCGCGTCCTGCTGGTCGTCATCGTCGCCGCCGTCGGTGGCGGCTACTTCTTCTGGTGGGGTTCGGCGTTCGCGATGCCGGGCCTGCTCAACGGTCTCGGTCCGCACTACCATCTGGCCGCGTTCGCCCCGATCATGATTCTCGCCGCCGACGGCGCCCGCCGGGTGTGGTCCATGAGCGAACGGTGGTTCTCCCCGTGGCCCGGCACCGGCTCTCCGCCGGCCCGACCCGTCCCGCGGCGACCCGTTCTGCGCGGATCAGGTCTGCGCAGACCCGTCATCGCGGTCCTCGCCGCCGCGGGCCTGATCCTCCTCACTGTGGACGCGATCCCGGACAAGGTCGCCGGCCAGCGATGGGTGAACGACCGCAACGCGTTCCTTGACGCGCTGCTGCCGGACCGCTACCCGGCCCCGGCGGTGGTCGTCGTGACGCCCGGCGTCCCGAGCCGTTACACCCAGGTGCCGTACCAGATGCTGCGGAACACCCCGGACCTCGCCGGGCCGGTGGTGTACGCCGCCGACATCGGTGCCGGCACGGYCACCCTGCCCGACCGGATGCCGGGCCGGGCGGTCTACCGGCTGCGTCCCGACGAGATCGTCGACCCGGCCGCGCCCGCGAGCTACTTCGGGTCCTTCACCGCGCTGCGCCAAGTCGCCGGCAACCGCGTCCGCGTCCAGGTGACGGCGCGCGATCCCGGTGGTGCTGGTGGCTCCGGTGGCACCCTATACATCCGGTTGGGTGCCACGACCAGAACCGTCCAATTCGGGCCCGCGAACGCCGGGCCCGCGGACGCTCCCGGGATCACGCACACCTTCACGGTGACGACCGGCACCCCGCTCGGACCGGACGAGCTCGGCATCGCCGGTGCGACGCTGCCCGACGAGCTCGTCGTCGGGTTCACCGTGCCGACGGGAGCCGGTGCGGCACGCTGGGAGGAGCGGATCCCGCTGGCCCGGCGTCCCTCCGGAGAGCTGGCCCTGCTCGTGCCCGGCCTGGGCTGGCGTCAGGTGCCGAACCGGCCCGGAGCGGGATGGCTGCCCGCCCCGGTCCGTCCGGCGCTGGCCGTCTCGGTCGGTGCGACGTGACCGGGGAACGGATCGTGACCAGATAATTCGATGGATTTGACCGGTGCGGCGCCGGGGTCAGACCCAAATCCGCCAGTAGCGTGATGGTGATTGTTTGCCGGTCGGTTTCGTGATCGAAATCGGTGGGGAGGGCTTCCCGGCCGGTTTCGGGTACGCCGAGAGCCCGAATGTTGCTCCGGGCGGGCCGGGGTCCTTTCCGGGGTGTGGGGGTGGCTGTGAGGTCGGGGTGGGGTGGTGCGACGGGTGCGCGGGGGCTCGGCGGCCAGCTGTCAGGTGGCGGCGGGCAGGGCGTCGAGCCGGTCGAGGGCGGCGGCGAGGTGCCGGTCACGCCCTGGTGGCAGCCTCAGCCGGCCAACATCACCCCGCTACTGGCGTAGCTGGGTCAGAACAGCGGCACGCTTCCGCTCTCGGACTGGCCGAGCCGGTGGCAGGTGTCGCTGTCGCGCAGGTAGCCGAAGGAGAAGGCCTGGGCGCGTTGACGGGGGGTGCCGTGGGCGCCGGGGGCGGAGGCCGCCTCCTGGTCGAACCAGCCACTGTCGCGGGTGTCGCCGATGCTGTAGAACAGCAGCGCGCCCTGCAGCGCGTCGGTGAACGCGATGCGCTTGGCGTCGTGCGCGCTCTTGGCCTGGCGGCCGGCGAAGCAGTCGGCCTGGTTCTCCTCCGCGCGCGACACCACGCCGATCGTCCCGCCGATCCGGGCGCCCCGATGGCCCAGCTCGTGCATGATCACAAACAGCGGGTAGGACGCTCCACCCGCCTGGAACAGCTCCGTCATGAAGTCGACGCTGTAGGCGACGGTGTCGTCGAGCTGGCAGTACAGTGCGTTGTCCGCGAACTGCTTGGGATCGTTCACCTGCGCGCCGCAGGCGTCCTGCGGAACCTGGCCGTCCCGGTAGGGGACGAACCGCGGTGGTGTCCACGCGTCGCCGAGTTCGCCGTGCCAGAAGCTGTTCGTGCCGCCCGGGCAGCCGACCGGTTCGGAGAGGAGTTTCTCGACCCCGGCGAGGTCGGTCACCCTGCCTCCGCACTCCCCGGCGGCCGCGATCGGCACCGCCGACGTGCTCACCGATGTCCCCCCCGCGGCCGCGTCCCCCGCGGCCGCGTCCGCCGCGGGGGACGCGTTGCAGCCGGTCAGTACCCCGACGGACACGACGATCGCGGCCAACGCCGCCCAGATGACCCGCACGAGGCATCACCGTAGAGGTCCGCCCCGGTGTGTGGAACCCGACGTCGTCACCCTGACAGGCGCCGACGCCCTGACCTCGCCTAACTGCCGGTCGACGGCCCGGCCACAGGCCCCGRTGGGCGCCCATCGGTGGAACCGGGTGAACCCGCCCGCGCCCGTCAGGCCACCGGCCACGAGGCAGAGGCGGTCCGGGGGCGTCAGGCGAACAGCTCGCGGATGTCGTCGGCGTCGAGCGTCGAGCTGAACACGTCACCGTCGTCCATGACGCTGGAGAACAGCCGTGCCTTCCGGTCCTTCATCGCCATCACCTTCTCCTCGATCGTGTCCCGGGCGACGAGGCGGTAGACCATGACGTTGCGGGACTGCCCGATGCGGTGCGTCCGGTCCACCGCCTGTTCCTCGGTCGCGGGATTCCACCACGGATCGAGCAGGAAACAGTAGTCCGCCTCGGTCAGGTTCAGGCCGAACCCGCCGGCTTTCAGGCTGACGAGAAAAACCGGGGCCGACCCCGTCTTGAACCGCTCGAGCACGGTGGACCGGTCGCGGGTCCGGCCGTCGAGGTAGCAGTGCTCCACACCGAGGGCGGACAACCGTTCGCGTACCTTGCCGAGAAATCCGGTGAACTGGCTGAAGACCAGGGCCCGGTGACCACTGTCGACGACGTCGGTGAGCTGCTCGAACAGAGCGTCGATCTTGGCGCACGGCAGGTCTGYGTGGTGGTCGTCCACCAGGCCGGCGTGCAGGCTGAGCTGGCGCAGCAGGGTCAGCGAGCGCAGGATCGTGAAGCGGTTGCGGTTCATGTCGTCGACCAGGCCCAGTACCTTCTGCCGTTCCCGTTGCAGATAGGTCTGGTAGAGCCTGCGGTGCCGCGGGTGCAGGTCCACCTCCAGGACCTGTTCCTGCTTTGGCGGGAGCTCGGGCGCCACCTGTTCCTTGGTGCGGCGCATCATCAGCGGCCTGATCCGCCGTCGGAGCTGGGCGAGCAGCTCGACGTCGTTCTGCTTCTCGACCGGCCGGGCGTAGTAGTCRCGGAAGCGGATCGGGTTCGGGAACAGGCCGGGCGCGGCCACCGACAGCAGCGACCACAGCTCCATCAGGTTGTTCTCCATCGGGGTCCCGGTGACGGCCAGTTTGAACGGCGCCGGCAGCAGCCGGGCGCACCGGTAGGCCTTCGCCTGGTGATTCTTGATCATCTGGGCCTCGTCGAGGATCAGGCCCGACCAGGCCAGGCTCGCGTACTCCTCGTGCTCGAGGCGGAAGAGCGTGTACGAGGTGATCACCAGGTCGGCGCCCGACACCGCCTCGTCGAGGGCCTCGCCACGCCGCCGCTGCGTGTCGCGGATCGCCACCGTTCGCAGCCCGGGCGCGAACCGGGCCGCCTCCGCGGCCCAGTTCGACACGACGCTCGTCGGCGCGACGACGAGGAACGGCGCGAGCTCGGGATCGGCCTGCCGGGCGTGGCAGACCAGCGCCAGCGTCTGCAGCGTCTTTCCCAGGCCCATGTCGTCGGCGAGCACCCCGCCCAGCCGGTACTTCCAGAGGAACGCCAGCCACCGGAAACCGTCGAGCTGGTAGGAGCGCAACGTCGCCGCGAGCGTCGCCGGCGGCTCCTGTTCGAGCTGGCCCTCGGCACCCAGCTCCAGCAGCCCCGTCACCTGCTGGCGCCACGACCGCGCCTGGCGCTCGACCACACCGAGCCCGGCGAGCTCCTCCCACAGCCCGACCTGGAACCGACTGATCCGCAGCGGGCCGCCGGGTGAGTCCTGCAGTGCCCGCGCCTCCTCGATCAGTCGCCGCAACGACTGCAGCTCGGGCTTCTGCAGGCTGAAGTAGGCGCCGTCGGCGAGGAGCAGGTGCGACTGCCCCTGACTCAGCGCCAGGAAGACGTCCGTGAACGGCACCTGCCGGCCCTCCACGGTGACGGTGACCCCGAGATCGAACCAGTCGGTCTCGCCCACCACATCRTCGGTGGACAGGCCGATGAGCAGCGAGTCGCCGGCCTCCCGGTAGGCCGCGGGGTCACCGCTGACCTCGACGGCCACCCCGGGCCGGTCCGCCAGCAACGGGAGCAGCTCCGTCGTCGCGCGCATCGTGTCGACGCCGCGCAGCCGCACCCGTGGCCGCAGACCGGAACCCTGGTCACCGGCGAGCAGGGCGGCCGTGCCGGAGGGCAGATCCAGCGCCGCCAGCACGTCCCGCAACGCGTCCTGCTCCTGGCGCGGATCCCGTAACCCGTCCGGTTCCGCGGCGGGAGGCGTCGCGGCGGGCAGCATCGTGCCGTCCGGTTCGGTGCCGTCCGGCTCCGTCGCGTACAGCGGCACGTGGATCCGCTCGCCGCCGACCTCGTAGGCCCATCCCCAGCTGAGGTCGAGTTCGTGGTCATCGCCGTAGGAGGCGTGCAGCACCAGGGCCGGCGGCGGCACCTCCGGCGGCTCGAAGGAACCGTCGCTGGACACCACGGGGGCCAGGCGCCGCAGGCGCGGGTAGAACTCCGCGCGGAAGCGGGACTCCTCGCTGCGGGGCACCCGCAGGCTCCGGTTCCCGACCGCCATCCGCTGCAGCCGTGGCGGCACCGGCTGGGCGAGCCGCGCGAGCCGGACGTGCCAGTCCCGATGGTCGTCGGAGGTCAGGACCTCCGCCCGGTCGACGTACACGACGCCGTGGCCGTCGCGGCCGATGAACGAGAACACGGCGGCGTCCGTCGCCGTCCCGCCGAGGTGGAGCAGGGGAGCCACGACCAGCGACTGCGTGCTCTCGTCCTGGGTGACGTTCAGGCACAGTTCCGCGGAACCGTAYCGGCTCACGTCGCCGAGCTTCTTGCGGGCATGCACGAACCGGAGGCCGACCGCCTCGGCCTCGTCGAGCATCGACCAGAGCTGCCGGCTTTCGAACGCGCAGAGATCGAGTCGTTTCGCGCCGSCGGAAGAGTAGGAGGAGTAGTACGAGTACCCATACCGCTCCTCATGGGCCCGGTACACGGCGAAGAACTCCTGCAGCAGCCGTACCTGCGGCTGTTGGTACTCGCGGGTCTGGTACGCCGCGTTGAGGGCGTCCCACCCGATGGCGTTGACCCAGCCGTTCCGGCCCGGCTGCACCAGCCGGGCCGTGACCCGCAGGCCCAGCTCGGRCCCGCCGCCGTGGGCCGGCGGATCCGCCGTGAAGCTCAGCTCGACGGCCAACGGCGTCGTCCCGGCGGCCCCGCCATGGCCGCCGCCGACGGCGGGCGAGGAACCCAGCAGCTCTCCCAGGTCCTCGGTCCAGGCAGCCGACCGGGACGGCCGCGGCTGAGCCGGCCGGGGCCGAGCCGACCGCGGGGAGGACCCGGACCGCCGCGCCGATGGGCCGGGGGCCGCCGCACCCGTTGCCGCGCTCGCCGTGGCCGTCGCGCCTGTCGTGGCCGTCAGCACCAGCGCCACGACGTGCTTGCAGTCGGCGCCCACCGGGCAGGTGCACGAGCCGTACTGGAACGTCCAAGAGGACGGACCGTCACCCGAGAACTGCGCGTTCGTCGCGTAGACCTCGCCGCCGCTTCCACGCACCCGGCCCTGGAGGGTGTTCTCGTCGGGGTCCCAGTCGATCCTCGTGACCGCGCTCTGCTGGGCGTAGTGCACACCTCTGGCATACGAACGTTCGCTGACGGCYGTCYGGAGACCGGCGGTGCCGGGTCCCTGCCACGACACGGAGAGCATGCCGTTAAGGTAGCAGGCGGTGACGGAAGGTCGCCAAGCAGCCCGACTCGGCCGTCGACAGGCATGGCCTATCGCGTCGACGGTGAGAGGGTGCTGGGGATACGTGCGCCCGAGACGAGGCTGCGGTCGAGGTCCGCCACGGTCGCGGCGCCGAGCAGTGCCATCGCGTGGTCGAATTCCACGCGCAGCAGTTCAATCATCCGTAGGACACCGGCCTCGCCGCCCGCGGCGAGGCCGTACAGGTAGGGCCGACCCACGAAGACCCCTGCGGCGCCGAGGGCCAGCGCCTTGACCACGTCGTTGCCTCGCCGGACACCTCCGTCGAGGAACACCGTGAGTCTGCGCGCCGCCGCGTCAACCACCTCCGGCAGAATATCGATGGTCGCGGGGACGCCGTCCAACTGCCGCCCGCCATGGTTCGAGACCACGACACCGTCGACGCCCAGCTCGACGAGCCGGTCGCACTCGTCCCCGCGCATCAGGCCCTTGAGGAGCAACGGGCCTTCCCACAACGACCGGATCCGCTCGACGTCCTCCCAGGTGACGCAGTCCGACGACGATTTGATTGTCGCTCGGGTCTGGTTGAGGCTTAGCCGGGACGGGCCGCCGGGACGGCCGGCGCCGAATTGGCCGCGCATGAAGTCGAATTTGCGCATGAAGTCGAATTTGYGCATGAAGTCGAATTTGCCGCGGATGAAATCGGTCGCCCACGCCGGCTTGCTGGCCCCCTGCAGCAGCATCTTGGGATGCGGCGGCCGACTCATGAGCTTGTTGCGGGTGTCGCGTTCACGGTTGCCCAGGACCGGCGTGTCGATGGTGATGGCCAGGGCCCGGTAACCCGCCGCCGCGATCCGCCGGACGAGGTTCCCGACCTCGGCGCGGTTGGGGGGCAGGTAGAGCTGATACCACAGCGTGCCGGTCGAGCGCGCGGCGACATCCTCGAGCGGGAAGGCTGCCACGGTGCTCTGCATGTACACGATGTCCGCCCGCGCCGCGGCCCTCGCCACAGCGATCTCCGCGGACGAGCGCGCGAGGCGGCCCGCGCCCGTGGGCGCCAGCATGATCGGCATCGACAGCCGCTCGCCGAACACGGTAGTCGAGAGGTCTCGTGTGGCGACGTCGGCGAGCGGCCGCGGGCGGAACTCGATGCGGTCGAACGCCGTGCGGTTACGCCTGAGCGACACCTCGTCGCCGGCGCCGCCCTCCATGGCGTCGAAAACCGCCCGGGGAAGCCTGCGGCGCGCCAGTTCCCGGAAGTCCTCGACATTGATTGCGTCCTGCACCCTCACGAACACGGACCTTTCGCTGTCGGCCTGGCCACGGGATCGCGTTCTCCCGGTCGCCAGGATTGCCAGTCACTCCGGAAGCACTCAAGCGGCAGCCGTTCACGCCTTGCGGGAGCTGGTACAGCCAGCGAGGACCGCCCGGATGTCGGCCGCGATCTCGCTTACGACGGGTTCGCGCAGCACGGTGTCGTGGTCGCCGCCCACGGTGCGGTAGGTCGTCTCGCCGGTCAGCAGCGGGCGCCAGGCCTCCGTACGGTGCGGCGGCGAGGCGGCCGCCAGGTAGACCAGCGCCCGCCCGTTCCAGGGCTTGGGCCGGTAGAACCTCGTGAGCACCCGCGACTGGTTGTAGAAGACGTCGTACTGGTTCATGCCCTTGAACTGAACGACGCCAGCCAACGGGAGTTGGGCCGCCTGCCGGGCCCAGCCGAGCAGGACCCGTGCGGCAGCCCCCGCGCGCGCCGGGCCCATAGCCGATCCCCTCGCAYGGTCCAAGGCTGGGGCCGGATTCGAGCTCCTGGTCGGGCCCCCCGGAACTGGAAGCTGAGAGGGCTGCACTCCTCCCGCGAAGACGCCGGAGGACGTGTCGGGCAGGAAGCTGTCGATGAGGACGAGCAGTTCGACGTGCTCGCCGGCCTCGGTGAGGAGTCTCGCGGTTTCGAGGGCGACGAGGCCGCCGAAGGAGTGGCCGGCGAGGTAGTAGGGGCCGGCGGGTTGGAGTAGGCGCAGGGTGCGGGCGTGACGGCGGGCGGCGGCGTAGATGGACCAGTCGGGGAGACCGCGGTATTCGAGGCCGTGGGCTTGGACGCCGTAGACGGGGCGTTCGCCGTCGAAGTGGCGGGCAAAGCCAAGCATGCCGACAGCGAGGCCGCCGGCGCCGCAGAAACAGAAGAGGGGCCCGCCGCTGCCGGTGGTGCGCAGCGGGACGACGGTGGGGTGGCGTAGGACGTCGGTGCCGGCATTGCGCAGGCGGGCGGTGAACTCGGCGACGGTGGGGGCGTCGGCGACGGTGGAGGTGGGGAGTTTGACACCGAGTTCGTCGGCGACTCTGGTGAGGAGCTCTTCGGCGATGAGGGAATCGCCGCCGAGTTCGACGAAGTCGTCGTGGATACCGACGTCGTCGAGGTGCAGGGCGGCGGCCCACACACCGGCGACGGCCTCTTCCCACTGGTCGCGGGGCGGGTCCTGGCCGGGTTTCGGACCGGCGGGGGGCAGGTTCAGTCGGTCGACCTTGCTGCGGTCGGTCCTCGGTAGCGCGGTGACCAGCATGACGGTGGCCGGCACCATGTAGGACGRCAGCTTGGCCCGTAGCAGGCGCCTGATCGAGGCCGGTGAGACCCGGGCGCCGGTCACGGGGACGACGTAGGCGACCAGGCGGGCCCGCTGCGTGGTCCTGTCGGCCACGACGACGGCTTCTAGCACATCCGAGCTCGCCAGCAGGGCGGACTCGATTTCGATCGGCTCGACGAGGTACCCACGGATCTTCACGGCCGCGTCGTTGCGGCCGACAACCCTGAGCTGGCCGCTGGCGTCGATGCGCCCGAGGTCTCCGGTGCGGTAGGTGGGTGTGCCGTCCGGCCCGATGCCGAACCGCGATGYGCTCGCCGCCGGCGCCCGCCAGTAGCCCCCCGTGATGAAGTGGCCCATCACGACGATCTCCCCCGTCTCACCGGGCGGCATCTCGATGCCATCCGGCGAGACCACCCTCACCGCGACGTCAACCACCGGCCGCCCGGCCGGCATCACGCCGTCGGGCAGGTCGTCGTCCGACCAGATCGGGGCACAGGTCGCCGTGCCGAGCTCCGAGGCTCCGTAGGAGACCAGGAACGCCGCGGCCGGCGGTAGGTGGTGGCGGGCCAACTCGACGTCGCGGGCGTAGATCGCCTCGCCGACCGACATGACGAATCGGAGGTCGTCGAGCACCTCGTCCGGCTCAAGGCAGCCGAACACGATCCGGATCAGCGCCGGCGTGGCCACGATGCCGGCCGGCCGGGTGGCGCGCAGCCAGTCGGCCAGGTCTCGGACGCCGCGGACCCGAGGGTCGTACATCTCGAGGGTGGTGCCGAAGACCAGGCCACCGACCGTCCGGTTCATCCCCGAGATGAAGGAGTAGGGCAGGAAGAGCGGCAGGCGGTCGCCCGGAACCAGCCGCATCACGTCCTGGACCTGGATGGCGTAGTGGATGCCCAGCAGGGCGCGGTGGTGCCACACGACACCCTTCGGTACTCCGGTCGACCCGGAGGTGAAGATGAGCACGGCTGGATCGGTATCGGCCCGGCGCGGCGCGGTCGACGCCACCCGGTCAGCCAGCGCCGGGGACCAGTCGGCGACGCGCTCGTCGCCGACGTCGATAGTCTCCACGATCCCCGGCAGCGCGGCGGCAGTCCGCTGGTCGGCGGAGCCAGTCGGTCCGGTGACGCACACCGAGGCCCCCGCCAGTCCCACGACCTGAGCGAGACGGTCGGTGGGATGCATCCTGTCGAGGGGCACGCAGGGCCGGCCGCTCGCGATGACGCCCAGGACGGCGGCGATCCCGCTCGCGCCGTGGGGCAACAGCACCGCGACGGGCGTGTCCGGGTCAGCCGCGGCGGGCTGMCGAAGGATGCGGTCGGCGACGACGTCCACCCAGGCGACGAGCTGGGCGAAGGTAACGGCACGGTGTTCGTCGCGGACCGCCACGACGTCGTGGCAGACCATGGCGACGGTGCGGATCCGGTCGACGACGTTTCCGAACCGGTCGTCGGGACGCAGCGGCGGCGGTACCGGCACCGCCTGGGTGACCTGGCCTTTCCTCATGCCAGGCCTTTCCTCGCGCCAGCCAGGTCAGTGGCCCCAGGGACGGGCGGYGTTGTCATGGCGCCTCCCGGGCGGGCACTGGTATTGGAGCCGTGACCGCGCTCCGGTCCGTTCAGATCCGTTCATATCTAACACGAACGGCTTTGCGACCGACCATCCAGGCCATATTAATCATTAACGTAAGGGTATGGTTGCCATAAGGACCTGGCGCCCGCGATACGGCTCGACGCGAAGCGCCGCTTCGTCTCCCTATTGGCCGAGCCGGGTCTGTTGCGGCAGGGTCGGTGGAAGCGGTCGGCATGATCRACCGATATGTCTCCGCGCCGTCGGGCCGTTGGTGCCGGTGCCAGAGTTCGCAAGATTCCGGTGGTACTCGCGATTGGCCCGGTCCGCTCGGGATACCGAGGAACTGCTCACCAGGAGTGGTATCGACGTCGACCACGTTACTGAGCCTTTCCGCGTAACCATCTGTTGCATTGTGTAGCATTAATGGCGTGTTTCTGCGYGGTCTCAATAGGTCAGTGCACCACGTGTGGATCCAGTCACAGGGCTGGATCTGATAGGACGTGGTGTCCCTTGACCTGGAGGCGCGGTGCGCCGTCCCAGGCCACCTCGAAGGCCACCTCGAAGGCGATCWGATCATCGGCAAGGGTGRCAAGAGCCAGATCGCGACCCTCGTCGACTGAGTAGGTAGCCGCGGGCGCCGGTGCGTGGAGCGGCGAACACGAATTCGTCCTCGCCGTACATCGGCCAGCCACAACGCCCCCGAAGGGAGCGGTTCATACAACGCCTAACACCTGGTGGCCCGGAGGGAGCTCGAACAGCTCGAACCCCGAGGCGGCCTCGAACCCCGAGGCGGCCTCGAACCCGCGGGAGGGGGACACCGTCCCGCGGGCCCGAGGCGGAGAGGTCCTTCGCCGGATCGTGGGATGCCGTGGCGGACCTCGGCTAGGGGCCTCGGCCAGGGGCCTGGGTCAGGGGGCCTGGGTCAGGGGGCCTGGAATCCCGCGTTGGTCAGCACGGTGCTCGCCTTGTCGGACAGGATGAAGTTGACGAACGCGGTGGCGCCGACGGCGTTKGGCGCGTTCTTCAGCGCGACGATCGGGTAGTCGTTGATCGCCTTGGCGGATTCGGGGAACTCGACGCCGTCCACCTTGCCCGCCGACGCCTTGACGTCCGTGCGGTAGACCAGCGCGGCGTCGACCTCACCGAGGGTGACCTTCGACAGCGCGGACTTGACGTCCTGCTCCAGGGTGACCGGGGTCAGGTTCACTCCGGTGGCGGCGAGCGCCTTCTTCGCGGCGGCTCCGCAGGGCACCTGCTCGGCGCACAGCGCGACCTTCACCCCAGGCTTGGTCAGGGCGGGCAGATCGGTGATGCCCTTCGGGTTGCCCTTCGGTACGGCGATGACGAGCTGGTTGCGGACGAAGACCTTGGGCGCGCCGACGTTGTCGCCGGCGTCGGTGACGGTCTTCATCGTGGCCGGGCTCRCCGCGGCGAACACGTCGGYCGGGGCGCCGGAGGTGATCTGCTGGGCCAGCTGCGAGCTGCCGGCGAAGGAGAAGGTCACCTTCGATCCGGGGTTCGCGGCCTCGAAGTCCTTGCCGAGCTGGGTGAACGACCCCGTCAGCGAGGCGGCGGCGAGCACCTTGACGGTCCCTTGTACTCCGCTCGCGGCGCTGCTGGCCGTGGCGGAGGGTGTCGCGGCAGCGCCRCCGTCGCTGCCGCCACATCCGGCGGTCGCGAGAAGCCCGGCGCCGAGCACCGCCAGGGCCACCGTCTTCATCCTGCGAAATCTCACGTGTCCCGTTCCTCCACCCGTTCACCCGTTGTCCGACTGCCGCAGCCGCGGACCATGTCGCTGAGCTAATCCGCAGATACGAAACTCTGTGCATGATAGTTCCGCATCTGCGCGCTGAACAGGTGGGTTGTTCCGTGGTGTGCCGATGCGCGGCCGGGGCCTGCGCCACGGCGACCGGAGCCCCGCTCGGCGGGCGATGTCGAGAGCGGTGCCGAGAGCGGTGCCGAGAGCGGTGCCGAGAGCGGTGCCGAGGGCAGGGTCGAGAGCGGTGCCGAGCCGGTTGAGCCGGTCATGCTCCTCTGGCCGGCCGCGGGTTACGATGGCAGGACGTGGAAGGTCCGGTCGTGGTAGATGAGCGGGGACGCCTCCGGGTCGGTGTCMGCCTCAAGGACCTGGCCGATGACGAGGAAATGGTCCCCGGCCTCGACGGGTGGCCGGGCGGAGCAGCGCAGCCACGCCCGTCCCCCGTCGAGCAGGGGCTCGCCGGTGGGCAGCCTGGTCYAGCGGGTCGGCGAGGCGAATCGGTCGATCCCGCTGCGGGYGAAGCGCCGGGCGACCTCCTCCTGCTGGGAGGACAACAGGTTCACCACGAAGGTCTCCGCGACCCGCAGACGGGGCCACGTCGATGACACCCAGACTCTGGTCCTCGACTCCGTGCAGGCCAGACGAGTCGCAGCGCTGATCACCTGGCAGCATGCCGTCGGGGGGCAGGCGCACTGCTTGGCCCGGCTGGTGCTGCGCGCCGCACCCGAACCGCCGGTCGCGGTCCTGTCCGAGCTGGCCGACAACCCCGACCGTCTCGGGATCAGCGGAGATATGGCCGGGGTCGCCGTGGCGTTCCTCGCGGCCATGCGGCCCTACGCCACCCTGGACCCCGCATCGCTGGTCTGGATCACTCACCACGGGCCGTTCTCCTTCCCCGATGACGACGGCGGGCCCCAGACCTTCACCCGCGTGGACCTCGACTACCGCGATGGCGCCTTCCGCGACGACCTGCGTGCCGCCCGCAAGGCCGACATCGTGGTCTCCGCCACCGGACAGCCCACCTGCTCACCGGCGAGCACATCGGCGAGCACATCGGCGCCCACCAGTGCCTCGTTGTGGACTCCGGGTTCATGCCGCGCGCCGACGGGTCGGTGGCCGGCGACATCCACCCCAGCGCCGTCGGGATCCCGTAGCGGATCACCCCGGTGCCCGGTGGGGTCGGCCCGGTCGAGATGGCCGTGCTGATGGAACGCATCGTCCGCCAGGAGGCCGACCCGAACCTGCGCCCCTGGGCGCTGCCCCCGGCGTCGCCCCGGACCCGCGCCCAGACCACGACGCGCGCCGCCTTCCCGACCCGCAACCCGTCCCCATCTCGTACCCCACCCCGGCGGGAACCGCCACCTCCTCCACCGATCCCCACCCCGCCCCGGCGGCCCCGGTGAGCGGCGGACTGTCCGCGCTGCGCATCGCCGCCCTGGTCCACGCCGGGGAGCTATCCGCCGAGCAGATGACCCGCGACGCGCTTGCGCGTATCGCGGACGGCGATTCGGCGGTGCGGGCCTTCGCCGCCCTGTGGCCCGAGCAGGCGTACGCCCACGCGGCCGACGTGGACCGCCGGGTCCGCGCGGGCGAACGGCCGCCGCTGGCCGGGGTGCCTCTGGGGGTGAAGGTTACCGAGGGGCTGACCTCGACCCAGACCCGCCGGCTGCTCGCGGGCGGCTGCGTACCGGTCGGTGCCACCGCCACCCCGGGCCCGGGCACTACCTGGCAGACCTGGGGGCACACCGACCGCGGCCCGACTCTCAATCCGCACGACCCGGCTTGGAGCCCCGGCGGGTCGTCCGCCGGATCGGCCGCCGCCGTCGCCGCCGGCCTGGTTCCCTTGGCCACCGGCAGCGACGGCGCCGGTTCGGTGCGCATCCCGGCGGCGTGGTGCGGCGTCGTGGGCCTGAAACTCACGGGCGGCCGGGTGCCCGCCCGCGACCGCGCGGGTCTCAACGCTGCCGGCGTGCTGGCCCGCGAGCCCGCCGACGCGGCCGCCTACCTCGACGCCGTCGCGGGCACCGCGACCCTGCCGGCGCTGCGCCGCCCCGACCGGCCGCTGCGCACGGCGTGGTCGGCCACGCTCGGTTTCGCCGATACGGCCCCGGCGGTCGCCGAGGTGGCCCGCACCCACCTGGACGCCCTCGCCCGAGCCGGCGCGCTCGCGGTGACCGATGCCGTGCCGTGCTTGCCCGACCCGGCGGACTGCTGGGTGTCCCTGCGTCACAGCGGCCAGGACACCGCCGGTACCCGGGCCGCCCTGCTGCGCTCTCTCGGTGGCCTGTTCGCCGGGCACGACCTGCTCGCCACCCCGACCACACCCAACCCCCCGCACGGCCACCAGGGGCCCGGGGAGACGATGAGCGTGGCACTCACCTGGGCGTTCAACATCACCGGCCATCCTGCGATCAGCATCCCAGCAGGCCTAACCGGTGTCGGGGAACCGGTTGGCCTGCACCTGGTCGCCCCACCGGGCCGCGAGGCCGACCTTCTCGCCGTCGCTCTGGTGGCCCGCGCCATGCCCACCGCGCCCATCCGAACATGGCGACGACGGCTACCGGGCCCGGGACTCKGGTTCGTGCCTTGACGGCGCCGACCTCGTCCTGGTCGCCGAACTCCTCGGCCACGCCCGCGTCGACACCGTCCGGATCTACACCCTGCCCACCGACGACGACGTCCAAGACGCCGTCGACCGGGTCACCGTCGACTACGAACCACTCCGAAACGGACCATGCCACTACAGAGAGCTACTTTGCGGCTGGTGGCACGAACCCGAGTCCTGGGCCCTCCAGCGCTGTCCCGTTGCTGTCCCGTGCCGTTCAGAAGATCCCGAAACGTCAGAAGATCCCGAAACGTACGACGCACAGGGCACCGGCCACCAGGCAGTAGACGGCGAAGGGGGTCGCCGTGCGGGTTTCGAACCATCGGGCCAGGAACCGGATGKACACGTAGGCCACGACGCCGGCGACGATCGCCCCGAACAGGGTCTGACCGCGAACACCGTCTCCGAGCGGGCCGAGGAGGTCGGGGAGTTTCAGCAGGCCGGCGGCGAGGATCACCGGGGTGGCGAGCAGGAACGCGAACCGGGCGGCGTCGAGGTGGGAGAGTCCCCGGGACAGRCCGGCGATCATCGTGACGCCCGACCGGCTGATTCCCGGAGCCAGGGCGGCGGTCTGCGCCACCCCGACGAGCAGGGCGTCCAGGCGCGGCAGCGCGGCGAGCCGCCGGTCGGCGTGCCGGGCCGCTGTCTCGGCTTCGGGTAGTGCTGTCTCGGCTTCGGGTAGTGCTGTCTCGGCTTCGGGTAGTGTCACATCCTCGGCTTCGGGTAGTGCCGTCTCGGTCGTCACGGCCTTCGAGTGGTTGCCGGGCCCGGACCCGGGTGCGGATCCGTGAGCTACCAGGGGACCGGAGGCCGGGCGCGTCCCGACCCTGCGGCCCGTGACCGGCGCCGAGCGTGGTATCGGCATGGTGTGCTCGTCCCGGTATCCGGCCGGCCCGGGAGCGCCGCCGGTCGTCGACCGGCGGCGCAGACGCTCCCCCAGCAGCATGATCATGCCGTTCACGGTGAGGAACACGGCGGCCGGCAGCGGCCGGCCCAGGTGGGTGCGCAGCGGATGCTCGAGGAGCAGCCCGACGATGCCCACCGGAACGGTCCCAAGGATGATCAGCCAGGCGAGCCGGCCGTCGGCGGTGGTGACCCGCCGGTCCCGGACCGAGACGGCCAGGCCCGTGATGATGCGCCGCCAGTCGTCACGGAAGGCGACGATAAGCGCCGCGGCGGTGGCCACGTGCACGGCGACGATGAAGGCGAGGTAGGGCGACTCGGGCGCGGAGACGTCGAGGTCCGCTGCCCATCGGCCGCCGATGAGAGCCGGCACGAGCACGCTGTGACCAAGGCTGGACACCGGGAACAACTCCGTGGCGCCCTGCAGGGCACCGATCACGCCCGCCTCGGCGTAGCTGAACGAGGACATGCCCGGCACCGTGCGCCTTCGATCATGTGAACATGKTGTGATGACCGAGTCCCGCGGCGCCACCGGCCGTGACACCGGCCGCAGACCGGAGCGGTTCTGCGCTCGCAGCAGCTCTACGATCCGTTCCATGCGGGTA
Source organism: Frankia sp. CgMI4 (assembly GCF_001756285.1). NCBI lineage: Bacteria > Bacillati > Actinomycetota > Actinomycetes > Frankiales > Frankiaceae > Frankia > Frankia sp. CgMI4. The sequence continues at coordinate 78,741 of NZ_MAQZ01000046.1, read as the reverse complement.
CTGGTCGTCGAGGACGAGGCGCGCACCGCCGCCCTGCTCCGCCGTGGCCTGGTCGAGGAGGGCTACGCGGTCGACGTCGTCGGTGACGGCGCCGACGCGGTCTGGCAGGCGACCGAGATCGGCTACGACGCGATCGTCCTGGACCTCATGCTTCCCGGTCTCGACGGATTCGAGGTGTGCCGCCGCCTGCGCGAGGCGGGCCGCTGGGCCCCGGTGCTCATGCTCACCGCCCGGGGGGACGTTGACGACCGTATCCGCGGTCTCGACGCGGGTGCCGACGACTACCTGCCCAAGCCGTTCAGCTTCGGGGAACTGACCGCCCGGCTGCGGGCGCTCGTGCGGCGCGGGGCCGTGGAACGCCCCACCGTCCTGCGGATCGGGGATCTTCGCCTCGACCCGGCCGAGCACCGCGTCCTGCGGGCTGGATCGCCACTCGACCTGTCCGCGAAGGAGTTCGCGCTCCTCCACCTGCTCATGCGCCATCCCGACGAGGTTCTGACCCGTACCTATATCGTCGATCACGTCTGGGACTTCGCCTTCGACGGCACCTCCAACATCGTCGACCAGTACGTGCGCTACGTCCGCCGGAAGATCGACATTCCGGACGGTCCGTCGCTCATCGAGACCGTCCGCGGGGTCGGATACCGGCTACGGACCCCGGCCGAGACGCCGCCCGGGAGGTCCCGCACACCTGATGTGTCTGCCGCGCCCGGTGCGTCTGCCGCGCCCGGCCCGGTCGTCGACGGGGGATCGTAGCCCGACGTGCCGATCCGGGTGAGGCTGACCCTGCTGTTCGCGCTGGGGACCGCGATCGTGCTCGCCGTCGCTGGCGTCCTGTTCTACCTGCTGCTCCGGGTGAACCTGCGGGACTCCGTTGACGCCGACCTGCGGACCCGGTCGGATCTGCTGACGGTCAGGCTCGCCGATCGGTTTGATGCCGCCCGGCCCGGGGGCGCCGGGGGCGTTGGTCGAGCCGATGCGGCCGATCTGCTCGTGGGCGGCGGATCGATCGCCCAGGTGCTCCGGGCGGACGGGACGCCGATCGTCTCGTCGCCGGACGCCGGGTCGCGGCCGCTGCTGACCGCGGACCAGCTCGCCCGGGCCCGGGCGCAGCCGACCCTGGTCACCCGGGAAGTGCGGGCCGGCACCGGGATCAGGCCGACCGGAGATGTCCGCGTCCTGGCCGTGGCGGTGCACACGGGCCGGGCCACCATGATCGCGGTCGTCGGCACGCCGACGCACCTCACCGACAGGGCCGAGGACCGGGTCCGCAACGTGATGGTGGTGGCGACGGCTCCGACGATCGCGCTGGCCGGCCTCGCCGCCTGGCTGCTCTCGGGGGCGGCGCTGCGGCCGGTGGAGCGGATGCGCCGGCAGGCGGCCGCCATGGCGGCCGCGGAGGTGGTCGCCGCCGGTCCGGTCGCCGCCGGTGGCGGCGACCCGGTCACCGCCGGCAGGAACGGCGAGCTGGCGGTGCCCGCGACCCATGACGAGATCGCCGCTCTGGCCAGAACGATGAACGACCTGCTCCGCCGGCTGAACGCGGCCCGTGCCCGGGACCGTGCCTTCGTCGCCGACGCCGGCCACGAGCTGCGGACGCCCCTGACCGTGCTCAAGGCCGAGCTGGAGCTCGCCGCCCGTCCCGGTCGCACGCGCGAGGAGCTGATCGAGGCGATCGTCAACGTCTCGGACGAGACCGATCGGCTCATCCGGCTGGCCGAGTCGTTGCTCACGCTCGCCCGGATGGACGGTGGTCTCGTCGGACAGGGGCGGGTCGCGCTCGACGAGGTACTCACCCGCTCCGCCCGGGCAGCGACGGGCTTTCTCCAGGCGCGCGGGCTACGACTCCGGCTTGGCGTCGCCGACGCGCAGCGGCCGCTGGAGGTCCTCGGCGACGGGGACATGCTCCGGCGGGCGGTCGACAACCTGCTTGCCAACGCCGCGCGTCACGCACCCGCGGGCAGCGTCGTCGAGCTGCGGGGATGCCGCACACCGCGGCGGGTCGTCGGGCCGTGGGTGGGTGTGGACGGGCCGGGCGAGGTCGTCATCGTGCAGATCCGCGACCGCGGCCCCGGGTTCCCCCCCGAGTTCCTGCCGCACGTGTTCGAACGGTTCCGCCGCGCGGACACCGCCCGCACCCGGGACCACGGCGGCGCCGGGCTGGGTCTCGCGATCGTCGCCGCGATCATCAGTGCACACGGCGGCACCGTCGAGGCGGCCAACTGTCCGGACGGCGGCGCGGTCGTCACCGTCACCCTGCCTGCGACCGCCTGGCCTCCCGGTCCGCCGTCGGCGAGCCTGGCCTCCCGGTCCGCCGCCGACGAGGGTGCACCGGGTCGTCCGGGTGAGCCCCGCCGTCCCGACGGGCCCGCGCGTCAGCCGTCGGCGAGGGATCTCCGGTCCCGGCGCAGGGGATGATCGGGCGGGATCTCCACGACCACGATCGGGACGCCGTCCGGATCCTCGATCCACATCTCGTCGAGTCCCCACGGCTCACGCCGCGGCTCCCGGGTGATGACGACACCCGCCGCGTTCAACCGGGCGTGTTCGGCTGCCAGGTCACGCACCTGCAGCCAGAGCCGCGCCGTCCTCACTGGTTCCCGGCCCGTGCCCGCCGGTTCCCGGCCCGTGCCCACCGGCCGTGCCGGCCGCGGCGAGTGCCCGGACACCTCCAACAGGCCCTGGCCGAGGAAGAACACCAGCCCGGGTTCCTCCGGCGGCCCGAACTCGCGGTAGACCGCCAGCCCGAGGGTCTCGCGGTAGAAGTGATGACTGCGCTGCGGATCCGTGGGCCGGAGCAGGATGCGGCTACTGAGAACCTCCATCCGGCGAGTCTGCCCCGCCCGCGGACCGCCGTCGTCAACCACCGGGGGCAGCGACGGGGAGCAGGTCGCGGTCGGCTCCGGTTCCTCACGAGCGCGCGACGAGCGTGCGTAACGCGTTAACGGCCGTCCAGGTCCGGCGTCAACCACCGCGTAGCATTCTGGTGATTTCGGCGGCGACCGTCGTCGCGAGCGTCCAACCGGCGGCGATGAGGAAGTAGGCGAACCAGACCGTCGCGCCGCGCGGGGTGAAGTGCTGCTCCTGCCCGAAGTCGATGAGGGGCAGCAGCAGGTCGAGGGTGTAGACRGGGGCGTGGAAGGCCGACGCGGCGGTGTCGTCGACCGGCGCCGGCGGCCGTAGGTCGAACAGCACGCTGCCGGCGACCACCAGAAGCGCGATCCACGAGGCGGCCCGCACCGGGCGGAATCCGTATCCCACGAGAAGGTCCTGCAGGTGGCTCCATATCTTCGCCGCCGGCGCCAGCGTCTCGCGTCGATGCCGTTGTTTCACGAGCAGAACCATCCGTGCGTCGGCATCGTGGCCGTGCGCCTGGTAAATGGCCACGAGCTGTTCGTACACCTGCGGTCGGTAGCCGCTGGGGTCGAGGCGCAGCCATCGCCGCCGCACGTCGCCATCCCCGAACGTACCGAGGCTGTCGTAGTGCAGCCCGTCGAGGCGCAGCACGGCGGGCTAGGTCGCCGGATCGCCCCGCAGCCGGACCGGACATCCAAGGACGCTGTGGGAGAGTCGGCGTGGCGCGCATCGAAGCGGCGTCCGGTTCATCCGCGAGGTCCGGCCGGCTACCTGCCGCGGCAGCCCAGGGCGATGCCGTGATGCTCGTGGGATGACGCCTGTGGGATGTTGTCGGGGTGTGGGGGATGCTCGGCAGGCCGGTCCGCGCCCACGTTCCCACGGCCCGGTTGTTCCCGCTCCCGGCGGGAGAGGTGTCCCTGCGGCGAGCGCCGTCCGGAAGGTGTGTCCCGCGTTGGCCRTCACCGAGCACGAACAGCGTTCTTCCAGCCCCCGTCGCCTGCGTTCCTGGATGCTGGAGGGCGCCGATCGGGCGCAGCGGCATGCCGGCCCGCATGCCGCGCCGTCCGGCGAGTACAGGCTGCACCCGTGGTGGCGGGTGATGTGCCTGACCGGTGTCGACTACTTCTCCACGCTCGGCTACCAGCCGGGCATCGCGGCGCTGGCGGCCGGGAGCGTCAGCCCGATCGCGACCGTCGTGCTGGTGGCGGTGACGCTGTTCGGCGCGTTGCCGGTCTACCGGCGGGTCGCCGGGGAGAGCCCCCACGGGGAGGGCTCCATSGCGATGTTGGAGAAGGAGCTGTCCTGGTGGAAGGGCAAGCTTCTCGTCTTGGTGCTGCTCGGCTTCGCGTGCACCGACTTTCTCATCACGGTGACGCTGTCCGCGGCCGACGCGACCGCGCACATCCTGGAAAACCCCTACGCCCCTTCGGTGCTGGCGGGCCATCGGGTGGTGGTGACACTGGTCCTGCTGGCGCTGCTCGGCGGGATCTTCCTGATGGGCTTCACCGAGGCCGTCGGCATCGCCGTCGTGCTCGTCGTCGCCTATCTGGCGCTCAACGCGGTGGTCGTGGCCACCTCCCTCGGCCGGGTCGCGGCCCATCCCCGCGTCTTCGACAACTGGCACGCGCTGCTGGTCAGCGAGCATCCCAACCCGCTGCTGCTGGTCGGTTTCGCGCTGATCATCTTTCCGAAGCTGGCGCTGGGCCTGTCCGGATTCGAGACGGGGGTCGCGGTGATGCCGCTGATCCGGGGCGGACCGGGCGACAGCGAGGAGAACCCGCTCGGGCGCATCCGCGACACCCGCAGGCTGCTCACCACCGCCGCGGGCATCATGGCGGTGTTCCTCATCACCAGCAGTTTCAGCACGACGCTACTCATCCCGGAGAAGGACTTCGCCGCTGGCGGCCCCGCCAACGGCCGGGCGCTGGCCTACCTCGCCCACCAGGAGCTCGGCGCCGTCTTCGGCACCGTCTACGACGTCAGCACGATCCTGATCCTCTGGTTCGCCGGCGCGTCGGCGCTGGCCGGGCTGCTCAACCTCGTTCCCCGCTACCTGCCGCGTTACGGCATGGCGCCGCACTGGGCCCGGGCGGTGCGCCCGCTGGTGGTCGTGTTCACCCTGATCGGCTTCCTGGTGACCGTCGTGTTCCGGGCCAGCGTCGACAAGCAGGGCGGGGCGTACGCCACCGGGGTCCTCGTCCTGATCACCTCCGCGTCGCTGGCGGTCACCCTGTCCGCGGCCCGTCGCGGCCGGCGCCGGCTGGCGGTCGCCTACGGCGCCATCGCGGTGGTCTTCATCTACACGACCATCGCCAACATCATCGAACGGCCGGACGGTCTGATCATCGGCTCGATCTTCATCATCGCCATCATCGCGGTATCGTTCATGTCCCGGGCGGTGCGTTCTCTGGAGCTGCGGGTGACCGGGGTGCGCCTTGACCCGGCGGCCGCCTGCTGGGTCGGCGAGGCCGCCGCTAGCGGATCACTGCATCTCGTCGCCAACGAGCTCGACGTCGGCGACGCCGCGGAGTACCGGGACAAGATCCGCAAGGTCCGCGAGGAGCTGTACGTCCCGGCGGGCGTGCCGTTGCTGTTCATCGAGGTGGAGGTGCCGGACTCCTCCGAGTTCGAACGCRAGCTCGAGGTGCGGAGCGAACAGCGCCACGGCTACCGGGTCCTGCGCGTCACCAGCACCTCGGTGCCGAACGCCATCGCCGCCCTGCTACTCCACCTGCGCGACACCACCGGGGTGCGCCCGCACGTCTACTTCGAGTGGACCGAGGGCAATCCGCTGCTCAACCTCATGCGCTTCCTGTTCTTCGGGGTCGGTGAGGTCGCCACCGTCACCCGCGAGGTGCTGCGGGAGGCCGAGAGCGACCCGCGGCGGCGCCCCTTCGTCCACGTCGCGTAGCGTCCCGTTGTTCCCGTTGTTCCCGTTGTTCCCGTTGTTCCCGTTGTTCCCGGGCCCGGCGGCCGGTGCCGTCCGTCCCGGCGGGGCGGATCAGCCCTTGCTAGATTGATCGAATGTGCGAGCCCGCCGGCCGGCGTGAGCGCAAGAAGCGGCGCACCCACGACGCGCTGTCCGCGGCGGCCATCGCGCTGTTCCTCGACCGCGGCTTCGGTGCGGTGTCGGTGGCGGAGGTCGCAGCGGCGGCCGGGGTGTCGAAGCCGACGCTGTTCACCTACTTCACGAGCAAGGAGGACCTGGTCCTGCACCGGATCCTCGACCATCGTGGGGAGTTCGCCCGGGTGGTGGCGCAGCGCCCGGCGGGCAGTTCGCCGCTGGCCGCCATCGAGGAACATCTCGCCGCCGGGCTCGAGCGYCGGGAGCCGGTCACCGGTCTGAACGACGACCGCGAGGTGCTCGCCTACCACGGCATGGTCTTCTCCACCCCGAGTCTGCTCGGCAGGCTGGCCCAGCACACCGGGCAGGATGAGGATGCCCTCGCCGCCGCGCTGGCCGCGGCGGTGCCGGCGGCCGGCGAGCTCGCGGCCCGGCTGGCTGCCGCGCAGATCATCGCCGTCCGGCGGGTGCTGGCCCGGGAGAACTGGGCCCGGCTGGGGGAGGGACGGTCCGCCGCGCAGGTGTTCCCGGACGCGCTTGCCGCCGCGCATCAGGCGTTCCGCGCCCTGCGGCGTGCCCTCCCCGACTACGCCTGAGTGCCTGCCATGTCCTGACTGTTCCTTCATGATCGCGGGTTGCGGCGGGGAGTGCCGCCTTCGTCCGGATAGTATTCCTTACCGAGTTAAGAAAGGGGTGCTCGGTGATGATTGACGGCATGAACGCCGAACCGGATGCGGATCCGGTCGACCTGGCCGTCGATGTGGCTGTCGATGTGGCCGGACCGGACGCGGAGCTGGCCGCGGAACGCGAGCACCTCCGGCGCAGCCGGCGGGCGCTGGCGGGGATGCGGGCCGAGGTCGAGGGAACGGAGATTGCCGCGGGCGACGCGGTCGTGGACAAGGTGACGAACGCCTACCTGAAGCTGGCGAAGCAACGGCGGCTCGCCAGCTTCACCGAGCAGGAGCATTCGACGCCGCTGTTCTTCGGCCGGGTCGACTACGGGCCCGACGCGCCCCGGGTCCCCGGCCAGCGCTTCTACCTCGGGCGGCGGCACGTGCGCGAGGCTGCCGGGGACGATCCGCTGGTCGTCGACTGGCGCACCGAGGTCGCCCGGCCGTTCTACCGGGCGCATCCGGGCGACCCGATGGGGCTCACGGTCCGACGCAGGTTCGGCTACGACGGGGCGGAGCTCACCGCGTTCGAGGACGAACCGCTCATCCCCCGCCGCTCGGGGGCGGGGACGGCGGCGGGAGAGCCGGCGGCGGCGGGAGAGCCGGCGGGGGAGGCGACCGGGCCGGCCGGCGACCTGCTGGACCGGGAGATCGAACGGCCCCGCACCGGGCCGATGCGCGACATCATTGCGACGATCCAACCCGAGCAGGACGAGATCGTCCGGGCGGATCTCGCCGTGAGCGTGTGCGTCCAGGGCGCCCCGGGGACGGGAAAGACCGCCGTGGGGCTGCACCGGGCCGCCTATCTGCTCTACGCCCACCGTGAGCAGCTGCGGCGCTGCGGGGTACTCGTCGTCGGCCCCAACCGCGCCTTCCTCGGCTACATCGCCGCGGTGCTGCCCTCCCTCGGGGAGTTCACGGTGCGGCACAGCACCCTCGACGACGTGGTGGGCGCGGTCGCCGTGCGCGGCACGGACCCCGACGACGTGGCCGCGCTCAAGGGCGACGCCCGGATGGCGACGGTGATCCGTCGGGCGTTGCACGGGGCGATCCKCCCGCCCACCCGGCCGGTCTCCGTGGACACCCGGGTCGGCCGGTGGACGGTCGGCGCCGACGAGTTCGTGGACCTGGCCGCCGACCTGATCGCGCAGCTGGGCGCGGGCGCGTTGCGCTACGGTACCGCCCGGGCACGCCTGGCCGGCCGGATCGCCGAGTCTGTCCGTCGCCGGGCCGAGGCGAGCGGACACTTCTTCACCGACGGGGCGCTGCGCACCCTCGCCCGCGGCCGGGCCGTCCGCGAGGCCGTCGAGGCGGTCTGGCCGCGGGCCGACGCGCCGGGCCTGGTGCACCGCCTGCTCACCGACCCGGCGTTCCTGGCGTCGGCGGCCGACGGGGTGCTCACCGACGACGAACAGCGCCTGCTGCTGACCGGCGCACCGCGGGGCGGGGTCCGGACGGCGCGCTGGTCGCTCGCCGACGCGTTCTGCGTCGATGAGGCCCGGGACCTCATCGAGAGCGGACCGGGCTTCGGGCACGTGATCATCGACGAGGCGCAGGACCTCTCCGCGATGCAGTGCCGCGCGCTCGGCCGCCGCTGCGCGGACGGCTCCGCCACCGTCCTCGGGGACATCGCCCAGGGCACCACCAGCTGGGCCGCGACCTCGTGGCCGACGTTGCTGGCCCATCTCGGCAAACCCACGGCGCACCTGGAGGTGCTGACCCGCGGTTACCGGGTGCCCGCGGAGATCCTCGACTTCGCGAACCGGCTCCTGCGCCACATCGCCCCGGATCTGCGTCCGGCGACCTCGGCGCGGACCACGCGCGGCGCGCTGACGACGGCCCCAACCACCCCGCAGGGGCTCACCGCCGCGGTGGTCGACCACACCCGCCGGACCCTGCCGCACCCCGGCTCGCTGGCGATCATCGTCGCCGACCGGGAGGTGGCGGCACTCGCGGCGGCGCTGGACGCCGCGCGGCTGCCGATGCCGATCGTCCCGCTCGACGGGGACACCCCACCCGGGCGGGCCTGCCTCGTGCCCGCCTCGCTCGCCAAGGGACTGGAGTTCGACCATGTCATCGTGGTGGAACCCGCCGCGATCGTGGCGGGTGAGGCGTGGCTGTTGCAGGGGTTGCGCCGGCTCTATGTCGTCCTCACCCGCGCCGTGAGCGCCCTCACCGTCGTGCACGCCGACGCGCTGCCCGCACAGCTGCGGTGAGCGACCTCGCGGGCCCGATCCGGGTGGTTGCCGTGTCGCCACCGGACGRGTGGGAGAAACTGTCGATGTGGCAGATGAACGGAACGTTCTCGGTGGGGAACTGGAGCCCTGCGGCACCGATCCGGTGACCGGCTTCTACCRCGACGGGTGCTGCAGCACCGGTCCGGAGGATCTCGGTAGCCATACCGTGTGCGCGGTGGTCACCACCGAGTTCCTACGGCACCAGCGGCAGGTCGGCAACGACCTGTCGACGCCCCGACCCGAGTACTCCTTCCCCGGCCTGCGCCCGGGTGACCGCTGGTGCGTGGTCGCGGTACGGTGGCTGCAGGCCTATGAGGCGGGGGCCGCCGCGCCTGTCGTGCTGGCCTCGACGCACGAACGCGCCCTGGAGGTCATCCCGCTGGAGGCGCTGCGCGCCCACGCCGTTGACGTGCCCGCCGACCCACGATCACTCGGCTGACCTCGGCCGGCCCCGCCGGTCGCCGGCCCTGTCAGTCGATGATCTCGTCAGTCGATGATCTCGGGTTCGAGGCCCACGGTGAGCCAGTCGACGTAGGACAGGCCGGTGATCTCTTCGAGGCGGGCGATGTCGTCGACGAAGTACGGCAGCACGGCGCGGTGCTGCTCGGCGGTGAGCTTCGGGCGTCCGCCCTTCTGCCGCTGCAACGCGGTGAGCAGCGGACCGCGGAAGGTCCTGCGCGCGGGAACCGGGAAGTGGTGCCCGATCCGCCCGCCGGTGCGTAGCGCCGCGCGCAGCACGCTGTTCACGGGGGTGTCCGCGACGAACGGCGTGACGTTCTCGGCGGGCACCAGGTCCACCAGACCCGTCTCGACGCCGAGGAACTCGCAGACCCGGTCCAGCGTGGCGGCGGGGGAGTCGCGCAGGTCCCGGTAGCGCAGCAGCAGGACCTGGTCGCGGGAGAACAGGGTGAACAGATGGCTGAGCTGCTCCCCGTACAGGCCGAGGGAGACGTAGTGCCAGAACTGGGCCCAGCCGGCGTCCCGGCGCTCACGCTCCAGAGCACAGGCCCGGACGAAGTCACGTTCCGACTCCAGCCCCGCCGCCCACAGATGGGTCCAGTTCGAATGTGCGCGGTCGACCGGGTTGCGCAGCATGACGATGATCCGCGCCTTCGGCAGGAGCCGCCTGATCCGGTTCTGGGCGTCCAGGTCGTAGAGGTAGAACGGAGTGACCTCGCCCTTGAGCGTCCCCGCCGGAGCGGCATCGAACAGCGCTTCGTAGTCGGCCCGCCGCCACACGTGCTCCTGGTACGTCTGGGCGTCACCGGGGCCGCCCCGGGCCGGCGGCGGCCCCTGCGACAGGAAGAACTTCGGCTCCTTCACCGACGGGAGGAACAGCGCCGGGTGTCGGACGAGTGCCGCGTGCAGCGCCGTCGTTCCGGCTTTCGGCACGCCGATCACGAGGAAGTCGGGAAGGGCCATATGACGGGCGCTCCTGGACGACTGGGGTCGGTAAGCGACTGGGGTCGGTGGGCGGCCCCGGGGTACGTACCTCGCATACTCCAGTAATCCGACCGGGGACCTCAAGATAGTAGCGGTCAGGGCAGGACGGCGTGAACGGAACGTTCGTCATCCTTACCCGGCCGGTAGGGTTGCCGCGTGGTAGTGAGCAAACAGCACTTGGCGGCGACGGCCGTACCGCTCCCCGGGCTGAGGCCCGCCGTGACCGTGGTCGCGCCGCCCGGTGACGGCCCGGGGTACTGGGCCGGCGCGCCGTGCGCCATCGCGGTGGGCGGCGTATTTTACCTGGCCTATCGGCTGCGCCGTCCCGTTGGGATCGGCCGGGGCTTCGGCGTCGTCATCGCCCGCTCCACCGACGGGGAGAACTTCACCGAGATCGCCGTCGTGCCCCGGGACCCGTTCGGAGCCGAGAGCCTGGAGCGGCCCGCTCTGGTGGTGACCCCGCAGGGATCATGGCGGCTCTATGTGAGCTGCGCGGCTGCGGGCAGCCCGCACTGGTGGGTGGACCTGCTGGAGGCCGACGACCCCGCGGCGTTCGACCCGGCCCGCCGCCGTACCGTCCTGCCCGGCGATCCGGCCRGCCTCGCCGTCAAGGACCCGGTCGTGGTCCATTACGACGGGCAGTGGCATCTGTGGGCCTCCTGCCATCTGCTCGACGACCCGCTGGCGACGGACCGGATGGACAGCCGCCACGCCACGAGCCCGGACGGCGTGACCTGGACCTGGACTGGAACGGCGCTGGCGCCCCGCCCCGGCTGCTGGGACGCCCGCGGCGTGCGGATCAGTTCCGTGCTCACGGGCGGCTCCCAGCCGGTCGCCCTGTACGACGGTCGGGCCACCGCGGCRGAGAACTGGGCGGAACGCACCGGTCTCGCCGTCGGGGTGACCGTCGACCGGTTCCACGCGGTCGGCACCGAGCCGGTCGCGGTCTGTCCGGACGGGGACGGCGCCCTGCGCTACGTCAGCGTGGTCGAGCTCCCGGACGGCGGCCGGCGGCTGTACTACGAGGCCTCCCGGCCGGACGGCAGCCACGAGCTGCGCACGGAGCTGCATCCGGCCCCCTGAGCCGCCCCCGGTGCCCTGAACGCCGCCGTTTTGCCTGGTTGGCGGCATCCTGGCGGGGATGCTGCCGGTTTTAGGGAGGGGTCGCGTTTGAGGGGCCGGGTTCAGGGAGAGGTGTGGCGGCGCTCGCGACGAGGGCGTGCCCTGCCCGCGGATTTTGGGTCAGGCGATGGCCGCTCGGATGGGTTCGCGGTCGGTCAGGCCCACGCCGCCGCGCGGAGCGTCGGTCTCCCCCTTCATCTGACGGAAGATCGAGTCGTTGTCCCAGTACGCGCGCTCGGCAATGATTTTGCCCGGTTCCTGGCCRCTGAAGATGTAGAGCACAACGCCTTCGAAACGAACCGGACGACCCCGAGGGRCAATGCCGGCGAACTCGCCCTGATGTGTCCCTACCAGGGTCACCTCTCGCCAGGAGTAACCGGGGAGGTCGTATTCTCCGGTAACAGTGATGATGAAGTCCGGTAGGGCAAGGGCGAGCATTTCGTAGAAGTCCTGCACACCGCGGATGCCTTCGTAGCGGGCGTTCATCGGGACGACGTCGTAGAAGGCACGCTCGTCGCGCAGGAAGGTGTCGTAGACCTTCTCCCAATCCTTGGCGTTCTCCTGGCGGATGTGCTCCTCGATGGTCGCGCGCTGCCAGGAGATACGTTCCTCGGTAGCAATAGTGGTCATGGTCTCGGTTTCCTGGTCCTTCTCGTAGAAGGAGAATTCGTTGCGGATTCATCGTACGACAGGTCTGGACGCGGAACAGTTCGGCTCTTCGAATTACGGTGGATGTCGTAATTAGGCGGACACGCGTGGCGGGGCGGCTTGGGTTGCGGGATGCAGCCAGCAGGGCCGGGTGGATCGGGACACGGCGTTGCGGCGTCCGCCATGCTGGAGCGGAACGTGCCGCCCGCACCGGTGATGATCGCGACTGTCAGGTCCCTGTGCGGCCCTTGCCGGCTTCTATCGTGACGGGTGACGCCAGGGCTCGGGGGCGCGCGTGCCCGCGGGTTCGCCCGGTCGGCGGGGGAGGTGGGGGTGGTGCGCGAGATCGCCGGCACCCTGCGCCGGTGGCGGGCGGCGGGCACCGCGTTCGCGGTGGCCACGGTCGTCGATGTCCGGGGCAGCGCGCCGCGCCAGCCGGGCGCGGCGATGGCTGTGGCTGCCGATGGCGAGGTCGTCGGCAGTGTGTCCGGCGGCTGCGTGGAGGGCGCCGTGTACGAGGCGGCCGCCGAGGTGGTCCGCACGGGGACGCCGGCCTTCGAGACCTATGGGATCCGCGATGACGACGTGGCCGCCGTCGGACTTACCTGCGGCGGCGTCATCGATCTGGTTGTTACGCCGCACCTGCCGCACCTGCCGGACGTGTCWGATCTGTCGCCCCCGCCGGGTCAGTCGGACCCGGGGCCATTGCCGCTCGACGCGGTCCTTGCGGCGATCGCCGCCGACGAGCCGGTGGCGCTGCTGACCGTGGTCGGTGGCGAGCGGCTGGGCAGCCAGGTCGCGGTGTGGCCGGAGCGGACCGCCGGTTCGTTCGGTTCGTCCGGGTGCGAGGTGACCGGGTGCGAGGTGACCGGGTGCGAGGTGACCGGGTGCGAGGTGACCGGGTGCGAGGTGACCGCGGTCGACGACGCCCGTGGCATGCTCGCGGCCGGGCTCAGCGGCCTGCGTCACTACGGTCTCCACGGGCAGGGGGGTCTCCACGGGCAGGGGCGACTCGACGCGGTACCGGTGTTCGTCTGTTCGTTCGCGCCRCCGCCGCGGATGCTGGTCTTCGGGGCGATCGACTACGCCGCCGCGGTGGTCCGCATCGGGCGTTTCCTCGGTTACCGGGTGACGGTGTGCGACGCGCGGCCGGTCTTCGCCACTCCTCGCCGTTTCCCCGACGCCCACGAGGTGGTATGCGAGCGACCGGCGGCGTTCCTCGCCCGCACCGAGGTCGACGCGCGCACGGTGATCTGCGTCCTCACCCACGACCCCAGATTCGACCTCCCGGTGCTGCGCGCGGCGCTGCGCTCCCCGGCCGGATACGTCGGGGCGATGGGGTCGCGGCGCACCCACGCCGACCGGCTGCGCAGGCTGCGCGAGGACGGGGTGAGCGAGTCCGACCTGGCCCGGCTGCGCTCACCCATCGGACTGGATCTGGGTGCGCGCACGCCCGAGGAGACGGCCGTCTCCATCGCCGCGGAAATCATCCAGAACCGGTGGGGCGGGAGTGGCCGCCCGTTGCGAGCCACCCGCGGCCGCATCCACGCCGAATCCGGTGATCGCCGAATCCGGTGATCCCGGCGGTGCCGCGGACGGACGCCCGAGGACAGCAAGATAATCAACGGTGTTGACGAGCATCCACACCCAAGATCATAAAAAACAAGATCATAAAAGAACAAAGCAACGCTCCCAGCCCCGGTCGGTGGTGCCTGAGTCGCGGCCAGAGTCAAACTCGGGGGTGAGACGCCAGGGTCGAAGGGGCCGTGGCGGGAGCCGGCCGGAGGAGTGGCGTACGTGCGTATCGCGATGTCGCTGGGGTACAGCGGAGGTTTCGAGGAGACCGTCTCGGGGCTCGCCGACTACGAGAAGGCCGGGCTCCAGGTCGTCCAGGTCGCCGAGGCCTACAGCTTCGACGCGGTCAGCCAGCTGGGGTTCCTCGCCGCCCGGACCTCACGCGTCGAGATCGCCTCGGGGATCATGCAGCTCTACACGCGCACCCCGAGCCTCATCGCGATGACCGCCGCGGGCCTCGACTTCGTCTCGCGCGGGCGGTTCACCCTCGGGATCGGCGCGTCGGGGCCGCAGGTCATYGAGGGTTTCCACGGCGTCCCCTACGATGCCCCGCTGGGCCGGACCCGCGAGACCATCGAGATCTGCCGGAAGGTCTGGCGCCGGGAGGTCCTCGAGTACCACGGCCATCACTACGACATCCCGCTCACCGCGGGGCGGGGGACCGGCCTCGGCAAGCCCTTGAAGATCATTAATCGACCGGTGCGGGACCGGATCCCGATCGTGCTGGCCGCGCTCGGTCCGAAGAACGTCGAGCTCGCCGCCGAGCTCGCCGAGGGTTGGATGCCCGCCTTCTACCTGCCGGACAGCGCGGACGAGGTGTGGGGCGAGGCGGTGCGGGCCGGTACGGCCAAGCGGGACCCGGCGCTCGGCACCCTGGACGTCTGGGYCGGGGCGTCCCTGGCCGTCGGCGACGACGTCACCGCGCTGCGCGACACCGACCGGCCGCAGCTCGCGCTGTACATGGGGGGCATGGGCGCGCGGGGCCGCAACTTCTACAACGACCTGGCTCACCGCTACGGCTACGCCGCGGAGGCGAAGCTTGTCCAGGACCTCTACCTCGCGGGTCGTAAGGAGGAAGCCGCCGCCGCGGTGCCGGCCGGCCTGCTGGAGAGGCTCTCCCTGATCGGGCCGCGCGGCTGGGTGGCCGAACGGCTCGCCGTGTTCGCGGAGTCCGGGGTCACGACGCTCGCCGTCAATCCGGTGGCGCCGACGCACCTGGAGCGGGTGCGTCTCATCGAGCAGATCCGCGAGCTCGCCGACGGCCTGTGAGGTGCCGACGGCCCGCGGCGACCCGTGCGGGGMGGCGAGCCGCGACGGCCCCGGCGGAACCGCCCTGCCCCTGATGCTGCCCTGCCCCTTGTGCCGTCCTCGACTTGTGCCCTCCTCGACTTGTGCCCTCCTCGACTTGTGCCGTCCTCGWCTTGTGCCGTCCTCGGCACATCGTGTGATCAGCTCATGCCGGACGTGGTGAGGTCGTAGACCGTCTGCCCGCCGACCGTGGTGGCGGTGAAATGCGCCGCCACCCAGGCGGCGATCTCGTTGCCAGAGGTGGAGTTCCGCCCCCCGCCCATCCCGGTCCCGCCGGCAACGAAGTAGTGGATCTTGCCTTCGCTGACCCACTGCTCGAACTGCGCCAGCGTCGGTGCCGGGTCGCTGCCGTCCCATCCGCCGATCGCGATGACCGCCTTACCGCTGCTGAGCTCCAGCTCGGCGGCGGTGGTCGCACCGCCGGTGGTGGCGGCAGCCCAGGTCGTGGTGCTCGTCCTGAGCAGCGCGACCAGAGCCGTGCTCCCCGTGCCCCTTGCCACCGGCGAGTCGCTGGAGGAAGCGGAGGAACCGCTGGACGAGCCGCTGGACGAGCTCGGTGGGGTTCCACCCGGAGCGCCGGAGGGCAGGCCGCCGCCCGCCGCGGCCCCGCCCGGCCCACCCCCGGCGCCGCCGGCCGTGGCGGCCACCGCGGGACCGGAGATCGGGATGGAGCCGCTGTGCGGGTTCGCCGCGGTGGCAAGCGCATAGGCCGAGGTGCCTGCCGAGGCGCTGATCACGGTCGCTGCCGCGAGCACGGCGGTGATCCTGGTGAGCCGGGCGGCACCGGCCACCAGCGCGACGGCCACCAGCACGCTCGCCGGGAGGATGATCCAGCGCAGCACGGGCAGCCAGGAGGCCACCCGGTCCAGCAGGACGAAGCCCCACAGCCCGGTCACCGCGATCATCGCGGCCAGGGTGGCGCGGTGCGAGATCCGCGCCCGTCCACGCCAGCACACGGTTCCACCGGACGCGACGAGCGCGGCGACGGCGGGGGCGAGGGCGACCGTGTAGTAGGGGTGGGTGATGYCGCTCATGAAGCTGAACACCAACCCGCTGACCAGCAGCCAACCGCCCCAGAGCACGAGCGCAGCCCGGGTCGGGTCGGTGCGCGGCGTCCGCCGGGTGAACCACAGGCCGGCCACGAGAACGATCAGCGCGGCGGGCAGCAGCCAGGAGATCTCCGCCCCCATGCTCGCCCCGAACAGCCGGGTGAYGCCGGTGGCGCCACCGAAACCGGTAGTCATACCCCCACCCCCGCCACCGCTGGCGCCACCACCGGCGGAGCCACCGAAGATGCGGCCGAGGCCGTTGTAGCCGATCGCGAGCTCCAGCAGGCTGTTGTTGGTGGAGCCGCCGATGTAGGGGCGTGACGAGGCCGGCCACAGCTCGACCAGGGCGAGGTACCAGCCGGCCGAGACGACGATCGCGGCCACGGCGCCGGCGAGGTGCGCGAGCCGTCGGCGCAGACCGGTCGGCGCGGCCGTCAGGTACACCAGGCTGAGGGCCGGGACGACCAGGAACGCCTGCGCCATCTTGGTGAGGAAGCCGAAGCCCACGCAGGTGCCGGCCAGCAGCAGCCACCGCAGGCTCGCCCGTTCGGTGGCCCGGACCGTGCAGTAGGCGGCGGCGACGAGCAGCAGCACCAGCAGCGCGTCCGGGTTGTTGAACCGGAACATCAGCACCGCGACCGGGGTCAGCGCGAAGGCGGCGCCGGCGAGCAGGCCAGCGGCGGCACCGGAGGTCCGGCGCACCGTGGCATACAGCAGCCCCACCGCGGCGACGCCCTCCAGCGCCTGCGGTGCCAGCACGGTCCAGCTCGAGAACCCGAAGGCCCGGGCGAACAGACCGKAGACCCACAGCGAGGCCGGCGGTTTATCGACCGTGATGGCGTTGCCGKAGTCCAGCGAGCCGAACAGCAGCGCCTTCCAGCTGTGCGTGGCCGCCTGGGTGGCGGCGGCGTAGAAGCCGTTGCCGTAGCCGGACGCGCTGAGGTCCCACAGGTAGAGGACCGCAGTCGCCGCCAGCAGGGCCAGCAGCGACGGCCGGATCCACGCGGGGTCGCCGGCCGGGCCGCGTACCAGGCGGCCGATCCGGCCGCGGGGCCGGGAAGGCGGGGGCGGACCGGATGGGTGGCCCGCGGGATGCCGCACGGGCACGTCCGCGTCGGGTGCGTTCACGAGGGGGGAAACGATGGTCATCTCGAAGGCCGTCTCGGGACCGGGAAGTACGTCATGGGTAGACGATCGGTCCGGCGGCTTCGCGGATCCTGTGCCCTTACTGTGTGAATCCTGTGCGCTACGCGGATCCTGTGCCTTTACTGTGCGGGCCCCGTGCCCTGTGTTGTGCCTGTCCGGGTGCGGCATGCGCCGAGATGACTCTTACGTCACGGTAGAGTTGTCGGCGTGAGCGGATCGCGGTGGGCGTATCCTGACGGCCCCGCCGTCACCGACGGTCTGACCATCGGTGCCACGCGTGAGCATATCGCGGCGGCTCCAGCGGCGGATCTACCGGCGGCCGATCCGTACCCGTCCCGGTCCCGCGGCCGGATCAACGCGCTGTGGACGATCGTCGACCAGGTCGTGTCCAGTGGCACCAACGCGGCGATCAACTTCATCATCGCCCGCCGGGTCGACCCGACCGAGTTCGGTGCGTTCGCGATTGCCTACACGATCTTCGCGATCGTCGTCGGCCTGTCGCGCGCCRCTGCCACGGCGCCCCTGGGGATCAGCTATGCTGCCGCCGCCCCAGCCGCGTTCCGCACCGCCGCTCGCGCCGCGTCCGGCCTGGCCCTGGTACTCGGTGCCGTCGTGGGCGCCGGCCTGATGGCGGTCGGTGGCGTCCTCAAGGGCGTGGTCGGGACGAACCTGATCGCGATGGGTGTGGTCATGCCGGCCCTGCTGGTGCAGGATGCCTGGCGCTACACGTCGTTCGCCCAGGGACGTCCCCTCCGCGCCGTCGTCAACGATCTCGTCTGGGCTGCCGGGATGGGCGTGGGCATCGTCCTGCTGGCCATCGGCGGGCCGGATGCGGCCGGCGGCGCGCCGGTGATGGTCCTCGTCTGGGGTGCCGCCGCGGCGCTGGCCGTGCTGGTCGGCATCGGGCAGCATCGGGTCTGGCCCGMCCCGCGGCGGGCGCTCGCCTGGTTCACTGGTCACCGCGAGACGACCGGCTTCATGACCGCCGAGTTCGTGACGGTCCAGGGGGCGCAGCAGACGTCGACTCTGATCATCGCCGCGGTCGGCTCGCCGGCGCTCGTCGGTGCTCTGCGCGGTCTGCAGACCCTGCTCGCCCCCACGACGAACCTGGCCGTCGCGTTGATGAGCTTCGCGATCCCCGAGTTCGCCCGCCGCAGGGGTGCCCCGGCCCGTCGGATCATCCGCGCCGCCTACGTCGTGTCCGCGCTGGTGGTCGCCTCCAGCGTGCTGTGGACCCTCATCTTCCTGATCCTCCCCGACGATTTCGGGACGGCCCTGCTGGGCGATACCTGGAGCCAGACCCATGAACTCCTTCTCCTCGCGATGATCGCGCAGGCCGGGCCGGCGCTGGCGGTGGGACCGGCCGCCGTGCTCTACGCCTTCGGCCGGACCAGACTCACCTTCTGGATCAATCTTTTCTTCACGCCCTTCCTGCTCGCCGGCCCGGTCACGGGCCTTCTCCTCGGCGGAGCCAAAGGGGTGATCATCGGTAACATCATTGTGTTCTGGGCGACGATCCCGCCCTGGATTTACCAGCTCCACAAGCAGGCCCATGCCGTCGACCGTGGGTGACCTCCCCGCCCGCGCGGATTCCCGAGCCCGGGCGTGGTACCCGGCGGCGGACGAAGGTGGGGGCCCGGCCGGGGTCATTTCCCTGATCTTGGATCTGGCAGGCATGATGAGCGGGATCTGAACGGCCGGACCGCACCGGGCCGGGCGTGTGAGGCCCTGACCTTCCCCGGGAAGGTACATCGCGGGATCGAGGGGGAGTGGCGACCTATCTGCTCGGCCTTGGTTCCGCGGTGTGTTTCGCGGTGGCCGCGGTGATCCAGCAGCGGGTTGCCTTCCGGGCGCCGCCCGATGAYGTCCTGCGGCTGCGGCTGCTGCTGTGGTTGGTGCGGCGACCGTGGTGGGATGTCGGGGTCGCCGTCGCGGTGATCGGCAGTGTGCTGGCCGCGGCGGCGCTGAGCCGGGGCGCGGTGGCCCTCGTCGAATCCCTGCAGATCTGCCAGCTACTGTTCGCCCTGCCGCTCGCCGCCCTGCTGGCGCAGCGGGCGGTGCCGCGCCGCGACTGGGCGGCGGCCGCGGCGACGGCCAGTGGCCTCGTGCTCTTCCTGATCGCCGGAGATCCGCATCCGGGCGATCCGGGGGCCGTCTCGACGTTCGGCTGGGTCCTCGCCGGCGCGGTGGTCGGCGGGCTGGTGTGCGGTGCGGTGTGGGGGACGCGGCGGCTCGCCGCCGCCCGGCGGGCCCCGATGCTGGCCACGGCCGTGGGCCTGCTGTCCGCGACGCAGGCCGCCCTGACCAGCAGCATCGGTCACCTGCTGACCACCCGCGGGATCGATGCGGTCCTGGTGTCCTGGCAGCCCTGGTCGGTCGTGGCCACGGCGATCGTCGGTGCGTTGCTGCTGCAGAGCGCCTACGAGATGGCCCCGCTGCCGGCGTCGCTGCCCGCCGCGGTGAGCAGCGAGCCGCTGGCCGGGGTGGTGATCGGGGTGGCCCTGCTGGGCGGCGACCTGCGGCTGGCGCCCCTCGCGTTGGTCGGTGAGGTGCTCGGCCTGGCCGTGATGGTCACGGGTGTCCGTACGCTGGCGACGTCTCCGCTGATCACCGGGCAGATGTCGCGGCTGGTAGCGAGGCAGGCCCAGGGGCGGCTGTCCCGGCTGGAGGAACAGGTGCACCATGACCTGGAACGGCTGCGCGCCGACCTGCGCCGCAGCCGGCGGGCCGGCGTCCCGGGGCCGGCGTTGCGCCGCGCGCGTCGCCGGCTGCGCCGGGACCTCGACCGCATCGGCGCGGAGCTGGCGAGCCTCGTGGACGAACGGCACCGGTTCGACGATCGGATGCGGCCGGTCGCCGGGCAGGTGGGCTCGAACGGGTCCCGATCGGGGGAGCGGGGCCTGCTGGGGGACGACGCCGTGCCGGAAAGGGAACTGCTCGCCGCGCGACGTGCTCTCGACACCCGGGCGGACGAGCTTCGCCGGCGGGCGGATCGACTGCGCGGTGAGGCCGGTGCCGTCCTGGCTCAGAGGAATCATGCGCGATAGTCAGTCGACCGGGACCTGCCCGCGGGCGTGGCCGGGAGCCGAGTATCACCAGCCTCGGCGAGTGAGTGCCAGCGGCGCGCGAGGGCGCGGCCGACCACGAAGATCAGCAGCTCGGTGAGCAGGTGCCAGATGAAGTGCGTGCCGATCGGGAAGGACCCGCAGGCCTCCTCGTCGATCGTGCGGGCGAGCAGGCCTGCCGCGAACACCCCGGCGGCCGTCGCGAAGTCCCGCCAGTACCTGGACCGGTCCTCATGGTGTGACCCGTACAGTGCCACGGTCAGCCCGATCATGAGCAGCAACACCRGCACGTACGGTGCGGAACGGTTGGGGATCTGGCTGCCGAGGAGGGCGATGAACGCGGCGGTCACACAGGCGAACCCGGCCACGCCGGCCAGGCACCACGTCCAAGGCAGCCGGTAGAACCAACGCAGGAAACTTCCGACATAGATGAACACGAACAGGCCGATGGGCGCGATGTCCAGAACCTGGGCCCACCTGGTCGCCAGCGTGTGGAACGCGAAGCTGCCGACCCCGATCAGCACCGCGAGCGGCGGCATGAACGCGACGCTGGCCGGCACGCCGCTATGGCGCCGCAGGAGGCGCCATAGCGCGAACGCCGCGGTGAGATACGCGAGGTTGCTCACCGCGTCGAACTGCCGGACCGCGTTGTACGCCCCGGCCCCGGCGCCTGCCTGGTGCGGCGGCAGGTTGTGGGCGGCGCGGCCGCGGCGAGCGTTGGCCAGATGGCGGCGTTGGCTGTCCCGACCAGCCCGGCGCCCACCAGAAACACGGCGACCGGCGAAGTCAAGCCCTGCTGGCCTACCAAGGGCTGACCTGCGACGCTGTGTCGCTGGGCGGCATGCCAGCGATCAATGGCCCTATCCGCCCAGTCCATTGTGACTACACGCCCTGGCGTGCAAGGCTGCACAGCGATCTTGTGCGACAACCAGGGTTGTCGTTGCAGTGGCGACAACTATGGTTGTCGCATGGCGGACGATGCGCTCATGGCCACGCTCGGCGAGTTGGCGGACGCGAGCGAACGCGCACGGTCGATCGAAGCGGAGATTCGGACACTCGCGGCGCGGGCGGCGGCCGAGGGCGCGAGCTACGGGGACATCGGCCGCGCTCTGGGGATCACGCGGCAAGGAGCGCGCAAGCGGTTCCCGCGCCTGGTCGCCACCCCACCTGTAGCGACAACCTCCGTTGTCGCTACAGCGGCGCCGGCTGGAAGCCGACCCCCGGAGGATCTCATCGGCGGACCGCCAGCCTCGACGCCAGAGGCGACAACCGTCGTTGTCGCGCCCGGGGCGGCGGCAGACTCCGTGGCTCCGGCGAAACGACCGACCGGCAAGCCAGAACGGACACCGGCCCCGTCCGCGCCTCGCACAGGTTCGACAACCACAGTTGTCGAGCGTGCGGGCGCATCCACGGCGGACCGAACCGGCGGCCCGGAGGATGCCGCCGGGCGGCCCGCCACCTCCCGGCGGCAGAAGGCGGCGGACCAGCCGCGTGCGCGGGCAGGCTCGCTGCCGTCCGCGATGGATGCTGCGGTGGCCGCTGTCGCGGCCATGACCGAGGACACCGGATACACCCTGGTACGGATCGAGACCGGCTACCGCGTCCTCGTCGATGGCGTGGAGTCCGGCACCCTGCGCCCCGACTACACGGGCACCACGAGGAACCGGCCGCGCGGATGGCTCCCGAAGGCTCCCGGTCTCGTCTCCGTCTTCCCGCCAGGACGCAGCTACCGGACTCGCGACGAAGCCGTCACGCACCTCCTTGCCGACCTGCGCCACCAGGGGGRGCAGCGGCGAGGCAGGCAGAGGAAGCCGCGGCTATGACCGAAGGTGGGAGTGGTCGGGCAGATGCCGACCGCTCCCACCTCGGGAAGGCGGACGACGGACCGCCTTTGCGGCGCTGAGGTCCGGTCTCGGTCCGCGTGGGAAGTCGGTAGTCGGACTTCGGCTCACCGCGCGGCCAAGGTCCGACTACAGCCCGAGTCCTTGCCGGAGCGCGTCCACGGCGAGGCGTCGGTGGGAGATGGCGTTCTTCTGGTCGCTGGTCATCTCGGCGAAGGTCAGGTTGCCACCGTCCGGCGCGAAAATCGAGTCGTAGCCAAAGCCTCCCTGCCCCCGCCGTTCGGTGGTCAGCACGCCTTGTAGCGTGCCGGTGAAGACGCGGACGCCGTCAGCGTCGGCGTAGCCGAGCGCCGTGGTCACCGTGGCCGTGCGGTCAGTGACCGACGCGGCCATATCGAGCAGACCTTGAGCGCCCACCGAGTCGAGGAACCAGGCGACCAGTGCGCCCGGCARCCCGTTCCAGGCGCTCAGGGTTAGGCCGGTGTCATCGACTAGCACCGGGCTGTGCAGCTTTGAATAGGCGTCCTCGGCCTTTCGTCGCACCACTTTTTCGACGTCGAGGGACTGAATCTCGATCAGGTCTTCCTTGACGGCCTTGACCTCGATTCCGAGAAGCGCGGCGTACTCCCGGGCCTTCCCTTCGTTGCCGGTGATCAGAGAGACATGGTCGATCATCTTTTCTACCTTCCGCGGGGTCCTGGTTAGTCGTCGATCCGGAGCCAGTGCCGGGAGTAGTCGGTGAGCCGGATGGCGTGTGCGTGATTTGCCGGTAGAAGGCTACCACGTACCGTTACAGCGTCTCCGTCCTGCACCGGCGTGCTGAACTTCCACCACAGCACGTATATTTCGACGATTCCACTGCCGGTTACAAGGTCGAATCGGCGGGGGAAGAGGTTGCTTCTGCTCGCGTTCGTGACGCGGCCAGAGACGGTCACGTGGTCGGCCCGTGGCGTGGGGGCTATCAGCGCGGCGGGCGTCGTTTGTGACCGGTCTCGCACGCGGATTGTGGTGACGACGTCGTTGGAGAGTTGCAGTCCGGTCCACCGTCGCGCGATGATCGACCGGATGGAGTTGTTGTCGTTGCGAAATACCCGTCGGTAGCGCTCGTACTGCTGGATTTGGCGTTCGGCTGTGACGGTGGTGAAACCCAGCCGATCTCGAATACCGGGCAGCTCCTTTCGGAGGACTTCGACGTTGRCCAAGTCTTGGATCACGAAGTCGACGTCTTTACGCACTGTTCCTCTGGGGGTGAGGTGAAGACCGAACATCGATGACCCGAAGATGCCCACCGATTCGGGTCCGACGAGCTTGACCAGTTCCGTGTAGAGGTCGAACCAGACGGTTGAACGGAACGTCTCGACCATTGCGATYGCGGACCGAATCGGGTCGTGATGTTCGGCTACTTCTTGCACCGGGACGAGCGTGTAGGTATCGAGTACGTCCGCTGGCAGTCGTTCGTCTTCGATGAAGTTCTTCCGGTACCGGGCGTTGCGGTAGAATCTGTCGCCTTCTGGATGCGGCGAGTAGACGTTGTATCCGAGAAAATGAGTCCGGCTGTCGAGGTTGCCGAGGACTCGGTAGATCTTGCCGTCCTCGGTTACGACGTGGTCTAGGTCGAGGAGGGCACGTCGGTCGGATTCCACGACCGCCTCCATTCGTCGGCTGTGCTGACTTCGATGTCCTTCCCGCGGGCGTCGGCGATGAGGTAGTCCTGGATCGTGAGCATGAAGGGGATGTTGTCCTGCCATTCTTTGAGCGGGTTGYCGTCCGCTCGGTCTCGGCCCTTCTRGGCTACGCGCTTCCTGAGTTCTTCGGCGGTCCGGACGATCAGTAGCGTTGCGCGTATGTGCGCGGTTCGGTTCTCGTCTCGCAGCGCGGCAATGATCGGGCTGTGAAAGTGYGCTCCCTCGACTACTGCGTCGAATCCGTCGAGGACCAGCTTTCTGACCACTTGCCCGATGGCCGGTGCGATGGCTGCGGCATGATCGGCGAATCCGGTCACGATGTTGTGTTGGGTCGGCGATCCATAGAGTTCCCAGGCGGTGTGCGTCACCTTGGCGAGCACCGGAACGCGTTCGAGGTCCACGTAGGCTCTCTGGACCTCTCTGAGGTAGTCAGTCTGAACGACGGTTCTGATAGCCCGGTGATGCGCGAATGCTACCGCTCCGGTCGACTTCCCAACGCACGGAATACCGTAGACGATGTGGATGGTAGTCTCAGGCGTCGCCATAGCGGTACTTCCTTCCGCAGGCGATGACCTGATCGTATTCATCGCCGGTCAGCCCAKCGAGGCTGAACTCGCTTTCGAGACTCGTGCGGAACAGAACGGGGTCGTCGGTGTTGATGGACACTGGTATGCCGAGTTGGAGTGCAACCCTCGCCGGGCTCGTTCGGTTCCAATCGGCGACTCCCAGCAATGTGTTGCTGGTTGGGCACATGTCGAGACAGATGCCGTTGGCTCGCACGAAGTCCACAAGCGCCTCGTCGTCGAGAAGCAGAACGCCGTGGCCGATCCGGTCGGGTGTGATGCGGGCTAGGACGTAGTGGGAGATCGCGTTGTTGAACAACTCTCCCAGGTGGATGTTTACCTTCATTCCGCCGGTTTGCAGATTCCRCRGAGTCCGAAGATAGCGGTTGAACTTCGGGAGATCGTAGGGCAGAAAATTGAGGTCTACGCCGGCGATGCGGGTCGTCAGGTCATCCTGCTCGGATAGGACGTCAAACAGCGCATCTAGCTGGTCCTGGGTTTTGGTCATGTTCACGCCAGCGAGGAACGTTATGGAAAGAGCGGTACGGTAGGAAAGCTCCTCGCGGAAGATGTCGATGCCGTCACCGGCGCTGTGCATCCATCGCCAGCGGCCTGTGGACGGACCGATGCGGAGGTCAATGTGTTCGATCCGCGACGCCTGCATCTCGTCCAGAAGGCGGCGGACGACTCGGCGGAACGTTGCCTCGGTGAAGATGTCCGCGTCGTCGGTCAGGCTCATGACCGTCTGCCAGAGCAGGGTTAGCCGTTCCGCAGGCGTTGACTGTAGGTAGGCGTCTGTCTCGTATACGCCTCGTAGGTAACCTACCCTCTCGGGTTTCGCGATTTCGAGCGCCCGTAAGGCTGATTCGAAGTGGCAGTGTAGAAGGCTGTGCATGGCTGGTCCCCGTGACCTGATCGAAGTGTCTGCTGTGCGGCCGGCGTCGTGGCGTCAGCGCGGCTGCGGTCTGCTCGGCAGCGTGATCCGTCGAACTTCCTGCGGATGGGTCTGGATCAGGYGCTCGGCTTCCGCCTGGTCGTCGGCCATGACGCAGGTCGCTACGGCATGGATGACGGGCGCGAATGCCTCGATCCCGGAGCGGGCCGCGGACTCTGTAGGGTTAGGTATCAGATGGCTGTTATCGAGGACGGCGTCATAGCGGTGCCTGTCGGTGAACAGGTCGAAACCGTGTCGTCGCTGAAATAGCTGACGGTTGAAACTGTCCTTCTCGTCGAGGAGGGATCTGCACCGATCGGGGCTYGTTCTTCGATCACCCTGAGAGACAAGACATTTTCTGACTCGCGATTCGAGGTCGGATTCGATCCAGATACGCAGGAGCGGGCTGTCACCGATCCACGCGAGTGCCCACGTGTCGAAGACGGTTCTCTGTYGGGTCCGGTTCAGCGAGACGAGCCGTTCCTCCAACTCGGCGTCTACTGATCCGTTGCTGCGGGCCGCGTTGGTCTCACCGAGTCGAGTGAGCCAGACGGACTCGCCGGTCTGCTCTATTCCGAGAATCTCCAACAGGATCTCGGTCGCGGAGACGTACTGGTAGCCAAGTTCGTCCGCCAGCCGCTTTGCGTGGGTCGTCTTTCCGGCCGCCGTGAGCCCGGCGAACGCAATGTTGGAGGTGTGAGATGTGGTCACAGCTGTTGCCCGGTGTCCCGTTCGGCCCGCCATGCGGCGACGCCGGGCGGTTCGTGAGCTGTGTTGCTGGCGACGACCAGCTTCGCGCCGAGAAGCTGGATTTCCATTGCTATCGCTTTTCTAATCAGCGGCCAGGGCGAGATGTGGTCGGCGCTAGGCACGATGACGCTACAGCGGTCATCGTGGCGGAGGCAGTCGAGCAGCGTGGTCAGCGCAGGTCGAATGAGTCGGCCCGGTGGCATGTTGCGGTCAACGTAGATCTCGGCGAGGACATAGCTCTCGGCGTCGGCGTAGTCCTTGACCTGCCTGTTGAGGCGGGAGACTTCGTCGTCATCCTCTGCGGTGAGACTGAAGTATCCATAGGCCAACGGTCGTTCCATCTGGACTCCCGGCTTTCTGTAATGAGTTCCTGAGTTTGGGGCAGTTACTCGCCAGTCGTCCAGTCGTCGAGCGCGCGGAGGCGGTCCACGACGCGCCGGAGTGTCGCCATGTCGGTCACGAAGTCGGCTGAGAAGTCCGATAGGCGCGTGCGTAGCCCCGTAAGCAGCTCGCGTCTTGGCAAGTCTGTCTGTTTTGGGCCTGAGAGGTTATCCACGGCGACGGGCTCGGGGAGGGGGATCTCCGCCCAAACGACCTTCCCTAATTTTGTGAGGTAGTACGACCAGCGTTGCGCGAGTTCGTCGACGAGCAATAGTCCCAAGCCGCCTTCCGAGTCGAGATCGGTGGGTCTTGCCTCCGGTAGCGCAGGGCTTCCGTCCCAGACTTCGACGGTGAGTAGGCGGCCGATGAAGGACGTCCGGACGGCGATCATCGGTTGTCTCGCAGTTTCAGACGCTTTCACGGCGTTGGTGGCGAGTTCGCTCACGATCAGCTCGGCCGTATAGGCGCAGTCTTCGGCTCCTCGTTGCTGGACCAGTTCGACGACATGCCGCCGTATGTCGCCCACCGATGCGGCGGTCGCGGGAGCCCGGTACACCTCGACGTAGACCGCTGGCCGGAGACGCTGGGTGCCTGTCATCGGATACCGCCTATAGGTCGGCGCAATGGCCTGAGTCGTGATCCGGGACGCCGGGGCGAGCACGGCAGCACCCVCCGCCTTCCTGCGGGTTGTGATGGTCGGGGGCGGTACTGATCCGTCCGGCGATTCTGGTMACGTGACTGGTGAGCCAGCGCAACTCGTGGGCGATGGCGTCTGCCCGCTCGGTGAGAGCTGCCCACGCGATGTGATCGGGCTCAGGGCCACCTGCGCCCGCGACGGGGCTTGTCCTGAGCCGCTGGAGATAGAGCAGCACGTTCGTCGTGGTGAGGTCTTCTGGTTGTGGCGGGAGGGTGGAGAGCCCGAAATAGGGAGAGCGCGGCGGCCGTGCGGGCGGGAACGGCCGCTCGGGGATACCCGGCGTATCGGCGTCCGACGTCGGGTCTTGTGGCCTATGACCGGCCGCCTTCATCGTGTCGAGGAGAAGCCTGTCCTCCGGTCGGAGGTGTTCGCGGTCGGCGATGTCCAAGAGGCTGTGTACGTCGGTCCCGTATACGGAGGCGAGAAGCGCGAGCATCTGCGGGGTCGGCCTGCGGCRAGTGGAATTTGGCCAGTTCTCCAATTCGCTCAGGCGAGGCACGGTCATGGTCGCCTTGCCCTGTGKGTCGATGTCCAGATCCGCGGCACGGGCGTTGATACGGTCAGCGGCCAGTTGCAGCGTCCAGCCGTGAGCGTGGCGAAAAGCGGGCCGGGGGCGCAGCCGATAGCGACGCGAGAACTCGGCGGCGATCTCTTCATGCGTCATCCCAACGGCGCGCATACGATCACGTAGACGTTCCAACTCGACTCGTAGGCTAATTCCGGCCATGATGATGCCGACGCCCTTTCCCGCTCGTTCCGCCGCGTGTTCTTCGGCCACCGTGTGGCCTTCTTTCAGTTCAGCGCGTCCACGGCTCATGCCGGCAGGTCAGGGAGCAGGGATGTCAAGGGGATGATAGGGGGGATTGATCGTCTACGGCCCGTGACGGACCACTTACGGCCGCATGGCGGGCGTGCCATGATGGGCCGTTAGCGCCCCGGAAGGAACGAGACGATGGCGGAACCGAACCACCTGTTCCGGGCGGCCCGCGTCCGTGTGGAGTCGCCCGAGGCACCAGGCGAGCCCCTGGCCCGACGCGAGCTAGCCGAGATGGTCAACGCCTGGATCTACGAGCAGACCGGGCGTGAGACGGCGATCGACGGGAACTACATCGGCAAGCTGGAACGCGGCTTGATCCGCTGGCCTGACGCGCTGTACCGGCAGGCGTTTCACGCCGTCCTGGCCACCAAGCAAGATCGGGAGCTGGGCTTCCGTCGACCACGTCGCACAGAGCGGAACACTGAGGACGTGAACCGAAGCGAGTTCTTGCGCGCCATGGCAGGCGTAGGCGCCGCCGTCGTGACCGGCTCCTTCACCGAGCTGGCCACGAGTCCCCCTCCCGACGTGCCCGCCGTCGTGGGGCGCGAAGAGATTGATCAACTGCGAATGGCGGCGCGTCTGTTCGGAACGGTTGACCACACGTACGGCGGCGGGCTCGTACGCGAGGCGGTCGCCGGCCAGCTCCGCTACGCCGTGAATCTCCTGAACGCACGCTGCCCGGAACGTCTGCGCGACGAACTGTTTACCTCGGTCGGCTTCCTCGCGCATACCGCAGCGTTCATGGCGTTCGACGCCTACGTCCACGAGGATGCTCGAAGAATGTTCTCTCTCGCGCTCGCGTGTGCCGAGGAGGMGGGTGACTGGCACCTGAGAGCAAAAGCGCTTTCGTCGATGGCCAGGCAGGCTATCTGGCGAGGCGACCCTGATATGGGCCTCACGCTGGTAGACGTCGCTTTCATTCGTGCCGAACGCCTTACGCCCACCGAACGCGCCATGCTCCTTGCCGCCAAGGCACGTGCGCTCGCAAAGCTGGGTCGGGAGCAGGAGACGCTACGGATCATCGGCCAGGCCGACGACGAGTTTAGCCAGTCCGAGCCGGAAAACGATCCGGTCTGGATGGCCTACTACGACCTCGCTCAACACGTCGGAGACACCGGTCACGCCGTTTTCGATCTGGCGGTCAGAAACGCCAGGCACGCGCCGGAGGCTGCGCGGCGTCTGGACGGTGCGGTCACTGGACACAGCGCCACGTTCGCCCGGTCCATAGCCATCAGCCAGACAAAACTCGCGTCGCTCATGATGAAGACCGGCGACCCGCAAGAAGCGGCCATCGTCGGCTCCGCGGCACTCCGCGCCGCAGGACAAGTACATTCTCGACGGGCGGCAGATGACATACGCGAGCTAGGAACATTCGCGAAACGACACGAACGGATCGATGAAGTCGCGGAACTCAGGCATAACATTCAGACGGTCACCAGCTCCGCATGAGCGGCCAGCATCGCGACAAGCCGAGCGGGGACAGTACAGAACTACTGCGGACAGCCTGCGTCCACGCGGGTGTTCCGTACGGCTCGGYCGAACTCCTCCGGGAGGGCGAGAACACCATCTTCCGTCTCCCGGGCGGCATTATCGCCCGCATAAGCCGCGCAGGCCAGGAGAAAGTCGMAGCCAAAGAGGTGACGGTCTCCCGCTGGCTTGAAGAGAACGGTTTCCCTGCCGTTCGCGCGCTGGCGCTGCCAGGCGCCGCCCATCAGCCAGTTGTCATCAGCKGGCACGCCGTGACGTTCTGGCAGGAACTACCCCCGCACCGACACGGGACACCACGGGAGGTGGCAGCAGCATTGCGGGCACTTCACGCCATTCCACCACCGACTGGATTTACGCTCGATCCCCTGTCACCCATGACACGGCTACGCGAGCGCATCGAGGGGGCACGCACGCTAACCGCCGCTGACCGTCACTGGCTGCGAAACCGAGTCGAGACTCTAACAAGTCGGTACAACAGCCTGCCGCCAGGGCTGCCGCTCAGCGCYGTTCACGGCGACGCGTGGGGAGGGAACCTCGTGGTCACCCCTGACGGCCAAACCGTACTCCTCGACCTCGAACGCTTCTCTATCGGCCCACCTGAATGGGACCTCGTATCGACCGCCATCAAACACAGCTCCTTCGCCTGGATCACAGCCGGAGAGTACGCTGAGTTCGTCGAGGTTTAYGGCCACGACGTCACGAACTGGAGCGGCTTCGAAACCCTCCGGGACATTCGCGAGCTACGCATGGCCTGTTACGTAGCTCAGCAGGCTTCAAAAGACGATGGATGGCAATCCGAGGCACGGAAACGCGTGGATTCCATACGGGGACTCCTCGGTCCGCGACCGTGGCCATGGCAACCTGCGCTCTGAACATCATCGCGGCACGCCCCCCGCCCGTCGTGTAGCCGTACCGGTCGCCGTTCCGATCTCCCGTTTGAGCCGCTATCCCGCTGGGGCGTGCTKGCGCAGGTCGCGCTGCCGCTGGGGTCACCCGAGGACATCCCGACTCGTACCCCCACGGTCTACGTGTTCAGTCGAGGCGCCTCGGTGGGTGTCCGGTGGGTCCGGGCGTCGGTTCTGGACGGCCGTGGCCCCGGCCGCTGGGCATCAGCGCGTCCGCAGGCGGCCGCAGGTCCGCTACATCCTGCTTGGCCAGAATTGTCCGGCTTCCCGTTGGTCCGCCCACCGGACCCCCCATCGKCCCGCCCGCCGGACCCCCCGTAAAGACGGGTGGGTCTGCGATGCCGCACTGGCGCAGGTCATAGCACCTTTCACACCCACCCAAGTACTCCGCGACTTAAATACCCAACGGGTACTGTTGAAAGTATAGGAGCGGCCTGCGGAGCCGTGATGTGGCCCCTTTCCGTGCCGTTCTCCGGCAGCGGTATAGCTCGCGCGCATGGCAGCCGAGCGACAACCACAGTTGTCGGCTTTCCCTGACAGCGGCATCTGGCACGGACGCCAGCAGGCCCACAGGGAACCCCCTTYCGCTGTGATCTCGCCCACACCGCCGTGCCGCTTTTGCGATAAAATGCCCCGTTTGCCGGATGTCCCAACCGGTGCCCCGTCCGCGTACCCAACGGAGACCCCAACCGTGTACCTGCTTAGTGGGTACACCCGGCGTGGCGCATCTGCGCAGCTCGGAGGGTATCTGGGGTGTACCCAAGTGGGCCAAGACTTAGTTGCCTACTGGCATCCTATCTAATCATGGTCGCGGGCAGGGGGGTGGCCTGCGGAACGTGCCGCTCTTGGCGAAAGCGGATCGCACGGTTAGCGTTTATTCGCCGAATTCCCCCTCTGCCTGTTCTGTGAGGTGCCGTGGTCGATCCGTCCCGCCTGCCCCGTCCCGCTCACACCGACCCGCGCGACGATCCACCRCACAGCGCGGACGGGCCGCCGCGGACCGGAGCGGCGGGCACGGGCGCGGATGGCGCCGAACCGGCGCCAGAGGCGGGCGGGCCGACCGACCGGGCGTTTCACCTCGCGCGGGTCTGCGCCGGATTCACCACCACGATCAGCCGCCGCTCGGCGGAACGCCTCGCCCGACTGCTGTCCCCGCCCGACGACGACGGGCAGCAGGACTCTCACGCGGCCTGAGAACCCGCCACCGGGCCGCCCACGGACACCGGTGGCGGCCCGTCGACGTGTAACCGCCGGGCAGGACCGTAACCGCAGAGTTACACCCTCGGTTACTCGTGAGACCTGCGCTGACCTGCGCACGAGCATCGGTGTAACGGGTAACCCGCGGCGCGGCCCGACCCGTCAACCCGGCCTAATACGGCTCTCGGGTCGCCCAGGCGGGCCTTACCGGTTACCCCCGCCCGCACGTTCCGGGCGGGCAGCTTGACGGCGATGCTGTCCCGATCCGGCCGGGCTCGTCGCGGCGCGGTCCGGCGGGGGTAGCGGCGTGGGGCGGGGGTAGCGGCTGCGCTACCTACGCCGCTACACGCCGTGGCCGCGCTGACCTGCGCGGACGTAGAGGTGTAGCGGGTAGCGGCCCGACGCGGCCAAGCCGTCCACGCGGCTCTGGCGGCCGGTGGACGGCGGGTACCACCGCTACGCGCTACACCGCTGATCGCTGTTTGCCTGTGTTTGCCTGCGTTTGGAATAGATAGCCGCCGGTCGGCGTTGTGATTGATGTCAGGGCCTGTTTCGCCGTGTCCCCGCACCGCGCGCCCGGTCGACCCGACCAGGCGCATCGCCGTGTGAGGTGCCGTTGGTCGGTCCGTCCGTTACCCGTCGTCCCCCCTCCACGCCGACCCCCACCGACGACGACGGACCACCGGACCAGCCATCGACCACCGACCCGCCGGGCGGTGATCCGACCGACCGGGCGTTTCACCTCGCGCGGGTCTRCGCCGGATTCACCACCACGATCAGCCGCCGCTCGGCCGACCGCCTCGCCCGACTGCTGTCCCCACCCGACACCGCCACCGACGACGGGCGAGACGGCCCCCACGCGGCCTGAGAACGCCACAGCGGCACGAACAGACCGACAACGGCACGGGGCCCGCCCACGTTCACCGTGGGCGGCCCCGCGGCCGTTGCGCGTCTGCTACCCGCCAGGGTCACAGCGGGTTCTGATCGATGTGGATACGGCTGTAGTCGAACTGGCCACGCGGCACCCGCGACTCGTCGATCACCACAGCGGCGAACAGGAACCGCAGCACCGCGTTCATCCGCTCGTACTCCTCGGCCTCCACCAGCGCATCCCACGCCGCGCGGGCATGCGGCCCGGTCAGCCCCGCCAGCACCTCCACCGCCGGGCGCACCACCGTCTTGCGCTGCACCTTCTTGATCCGCTCCTCCACGGTGCGGCGCATCTCCCGGTACTCCCGCGACTTGATCTCCCGGGCGTTCCACATCGCCTTCAACTCCGCCAGCTCCGCGTTGTCCTCCTCGATCGCGGCCTGGTCGGCATCCGTCAACGTCGCGGCGGCTTCCTGCCCCGACGGGTCCAACCGCGTCAGCAGATCCACCGCCGCATCCGTGACGAACGCCTCCAACGCCGGAGCGTTGATCCGCCGGGAGCACTTCTGCTCATCCGTGCGGTACTTGCGCGAGCACAGGTAACCCGGCGAGACATGCCCACCGGTACCGGCCATCCGCGTGCCGCACCGCTTGCACGTCACGATCCCGCGCAGCAGGAAGAACCGGGCGGGGGTCCTGGTCGCCGCGTGCGCGGCGGCCCGGTAGGAACGYCGGTCGCGGATCTCGGCCCACGTCCCCGGATCGAAGATCGCAGGCCAGATCCCCTGACCGATCTCCTCACCTCGAAACACCCGGATACCCGCCGCGTGGTGCGAGTCCAACACCGCCAGCACGGAGAACTCGTCCCACGGCCGCCCGCTGGCGGTCACCTTGCCCTGCTCGTTGAGCACAGCGGCGATCTGGATCGACGTGGCGCCGTCCAGGTAACGCGCGGCGATGTCCCGCGCCACCTCCGCCTCCGCCTCGACGATGCTCATGCCGTCCGGTGTGTAGCCGAACCGGCGCTTGCCCGGATGCGGCTTCCCGTCGTTGRCCCGGTCCACCATCGCGTCCTTCATCCGCCGCGACGTGTCATCCGACGACCGGCACGCATGCGCCACCTCGATCCGCAGGAAGAACCGGTCATCCGGATCGGACAGGTCCCGCTGGTTGGCCTGCCCATGAAGAGTGATGTCCCGATCATCCGAGATCGCCAACAACTCCTCAAGATCCTTCGGCTGTCGCATCAGCCGGTCCGGATGGTAGGCCACCACATGCTGAACCTCACCAGCACGCGCCACCTCCAACAGCCGWTCCCACCCCTTGCGCTTACGATCACGCTTCCACGCCGACCGGTTGTTGTCGACGAACACATGCGCCACCCGCAACCCCAACCGGCGCACCACCTCCCGGCAGATCCGCTCCTGCCGGTCCACCCCCGTCTGGTCCTCGTCCGCCACGTGCGAAATCCGGCAGTAGATCGCCGCGGACTGCCCCGCCCAGTCCTCCCGCGACGCCCGCTTACGCCCGTACCGCGCCTGACGCCGAATCCGCGCCTGCCYTGRCCCTGTGCCCGTTTCGCCCATACCCATATGCTACGAACAGCCAATGACTGAGTCCGGCGTCATGAACATCGCGAAAATCATCAGCGTGACCGCGAACAGCGCGAAACCCGCCGAGGGGAWCACCCGCGGATGGATCAGGTCCCCGAAGATCCCAATGATCGGCACGCACACCATCGCGAGGATCGCCATCGGCGCGACCACGAGCCCGGCGTCCGCGCCGGACATCGCGCGCACCGATTCCAGATAGAAGTACAGCGGCACCAGCACCGCCGGGACGGCCGCGCCAGCCGCGGCGACGGCGACGTTCGAGAGCGCGAAGTTGCGGTCCCGGAAGATGCCCAGCGGCAGCAGCGGCTCACCGCCGGCGCCGCRGGTCTGCGGATGCGGACCCGGGAAGGCATGAAGATCGCCAAGGCCAAGGGCCGGCTCCGCGGCAAGAAACCGAAGCTCAACGCCCGGGCTGACGCTGTTGGCCGCGTCGGCGGCGGCGTGTTGCTCCTGCCGGTGTTTACCGCACTGTTCGGGCTGCGCTTCGCGGTGCCCGTGCTGACGCTGACCCAGTTGTCCAGCAACGGCAGCCGGGCCTGGTTCAATCACCGGGAGCTGCGCTGGCCGCTGATCGGCTGGTTCGCACTCGGCGCGGTCCCCCTAGCTAGGCAATCCCGTCCCTACCGGGCCCCGTTGCCCCACCCCCCGGGAACACGCCCACAGGCGCCGCCCTGGACAATCACCTTCGGCGGGAACCGGAACCCGGCGAATTCTGACGTCGGAACCGGTGGACGGACACGACGTCGACGCATCACTCGAGCATGACTGATCGGTCGCCGAGATGGCGAGCTTCGCCGACGCAACAGTGCCAACCAGCTGGGTCCTTGAGGCCGACAGGACCCGCCTACGCCGCGCACTCGCCGAGGCGGCTGCCGTGCCTCTCCCACAGAGGCGCGGCAGCCGGCTTGATGACCATCCACCGTCCGGTGACTCGTCAGCCGCCCAAAGACGTGGACAGCGCGGTCAACGCCTGCTTCTCGCTGGCGGGGTCAGGGTGGGATGCCCGCACTGCGCTGAGGGCGTCGTCGATCCGACCGTCGAGGAACGTCCAGGCGTTGCTGTCCATGGGCTTGAGCGTGGACTCATCATCGTCCCAGGTCGTCTCGAGACCCTTGATCCGGGCCTTGGCACCGCTCTGGTCGCCCGTGTTCACCTTGGTGAGCGTGTCGTCGACGATCGCCTTGAGRCTGGCGATATCGGCCGCTGGGAAGTGAGCGACTGCCTGGGCGGGGGTGAGCTGGATGGTGTTGGAGGCCGATCCGCCCTCCTCCGCYGCGATCGGAGAGGTGTGCGGGGTCTGCGCGGTGTGGTGGAGCAGAAGCCCGGCCGCGAGTGCGGCCACGGCGTAGAGGCTGAGGGCGAGTCGCTCTCGGCCGGGGCCCGCGCCGTGGACGCCGGTGTCCGGCGCCTCCGACTCGGGGATGACGTCCGCCTTCGACCAGGTGAGGTAGAGGACGGTGGCCCCGATGGCGACGAGGAAGATCACACTGGTGAGAGCGGTGCCCAGGCCCAGTCCCTGCTCGGATTTCGGGGTTGYGAACCAGTCGCCGATGTTGGCGCCCAGCGGCCGGGTGAGGATATAGGCCAACCAGAAGGCGAGCACCGGCTGCCCGCCGAACCGCCAGGCGACGACGACGATCGCGATGAGGGCGGCCGGGAGCAGGACCGCCTTGCCCGGGCCCCAGCCGCTGAGTTCGAGGGTCCAGTCGCCGGCGGCGGTACCGAGCGCGAAGGTCACCAGGACCGCGAGCCAGTAGAACGCCTCGCGGGGCGTCGAGGTGATGCTGTGGATCGACAGGGTGCGCTCACGCGCGTACCAGACGCCGAAGACGACCGCCAGGAGGAGAGCGAAGRTCGTGGTGCTCACCTTCAGCGGAACGCCCTGGCTGTCCGTGAGGATGTCGGTGTAGAGCGTGCCGGTGATACTCACGACCACGACGGTGAGCCAGTAGGCCAACGGCACGTATCGGCGCAGCCGCATCTGCGCATAGAGCACCGCGGCCAGGACAGCGGTGAACAGGAGCGCCGTCCTGGTGAGGYCGACGCCGAGCGTCATGTTGATMCAGTCGGCGAAGCTCTCGCCGACGGTGGTACAGAGGATCTTGATTACCCAGAACCAGATCGYGATCTCGGGGACCTTGTTCAGCATCTCGCCCTCCCGGGAGGAGGGTCGGCTGACGGTCAGTTCGGTGGTCATGTGTGGCAGCATCGCGAAGAGATCCTGCAATCAACCTGTACGAGTGTCGGCCCGAGCGTCTGGGTCACGAGCAGGCGTCGCCGCGACGCGGAGAACACCTCGGCTCGGCGCCCGCCGCCGAGTCTGCGCCGCGAAGCGCCGACTGGCCGTCAAGGTTGCGTGCAGGTTCTGCTCGTCATCATGCGGACCGGACATGAAGGGTCGCAGTACTGACGGAGGAAGCGATGATCACGATCGGGGTCTGCGAGGACCAGGAGTCCATCCGGACCATCCTTGTCCGAGGGCTGCGTCAGGCTGGCTACGAGGTGGTCGTCGCCCACGATGGCCGCGAGGCGCTCCGCCAGTTCAGCCCGGACAACAACGTCGGCGTGATCATCATGGACATCGGCCTGCCGGACGCTGACGGCCGCGATGTCGTCCAGGCGCTCAAGTCAGTCGGGCAGCGCGCTCCCGTCCTCTWCCTGACCGCGCTCGGTGCGACGCACGACCATCTTGCCGGTTTCGCCGCCGGCGCGGACGACTATGTCACCAAGCCGTTCGACCTGCGGGTGCTTCTGGCACGCCTCGAGGTTCTGGCGCGCCGTGGACCTGCCAGCGCCATCAGCGCGGGCGGGCTTGTCCTCGACCCGGTCACGCACTCGGCCCGCACCGCGGCGGGACAGGTACGCCTCACCCCCACCGAGTT
Organism: Frankia sp. CgMI4; assembly: GCF_001756285.1. Lineage (NCBI taxonomy): Bacteria > Bacillati > Actinomycetota > Actinomycetes > Frankiales > Frankiaceae > Frankia > Frankia sp. CgMI4. The sequence goes on along the minus strand of NZ_MAQZ01000046.1, from coordinate 41,934 downwards.
CCGGATGCTGGCGGCGATCACCGCTCGGCCGCACGAGGTGGTGCGCAGAAGAAGTGTCATCGCCGCTGCCTGGCCCGACGGAGCGATCGTCAGCGACAACACCGTCGACTCCTTCATCCGCCGTCTGCRGAGCAAACTCGAGTCGATCGACTCGCCGACGGGAATCGAGACGATTCGAGCCGTCGGATTCACGATGACGCGGAAGGATGGCTAGGCGAACGGTGGCGAACTGGGCTTCCCGGGTCGTGACCTGGCRCCTGCGGTGGCGGGACCGACTGAGTCTGCGGGCACAGCTCGTCACGATCACGGCCCTCCTCGCCAGCGCCGTCGCCGCCGGTCTGGTGATCGTTGTCCAGATCTCCCTCGCCGGCGCCGCGCGCAGCACCACGGACAGGGTGCTGAACGATCACGTCAAGGCCCTGGTGGCCAGCATCAGTGCGGCGTCACCCGACGGGGCCCTCCACGTGCCCCGATCCCAGCTCAACCCGGGCGTCGCGGTCTACGACACCTCGGGGTCACGGGTCGCCGGAACCATTCCGCCCTCCATGCAGGAGGAGTACAAGGAACTTTCCACAACGGACAGGCAGCGCATCGTCGAAGGCGGCGAACCCTTCGCCATCATGGCCCTGCCCTTCACGACCTCATCGAAGCTGCAGGGGGTGGTGATCCTCGCCGAGCCCCTGGCTCCCTACGAGCGGAACGAGCAGGCAGCGATGGTGGTCTCCATCATCGCCGGGGCGCTGCTCGTCCTCATGGCCGCCGGCTCGGCGGCGTGGATCAGCAGGCGGGTGCTGAGCCCGGTGGAGCAGATGGCACGCACGGCCGCCGAGTGGAGCGAGYACGACCTCGAGCGCCGGTTCGCACTCGGAGCCCCGACCAACGAGATCCGGGCTCTCGGCAGCACCCTGGACGGGCTGCTGGACAAGGTCGCCTCCGTCATCAGGGCCGAGCAGCGTCTCACCTCGGAGCTCGCCCACGAGCTTCGGACGCCGTTGACCACCATCCACGGAGCCGCCGACCTGCTCGCGCTGCGCACCGATCTGGACGACCAGGCGCGCGAGGACGTCGCACTCATCAAGAACTCCAGCGCGTCGATGTCCAACACGATCAGTGCGCTGCTGGACCTTGCCCGCCGCCACCGCCAGGYGCTTCACAGCGACCGCACGCAGCTGGACGACCTGGCGGTCAAGCTCAAAGGCCTGCCTTTGCCCCGCGGCCACGTGAACGTCGACCTGTCCCCGGCGCTTTCGATCAACGTTCCCGAGGTACTCGCCATCCGCGCGCTCGCCCCGATCCTGAACAACGCACTCCAGGTCTCGGACCGCGCCTGGGTCAGTGCGCGGGCCGACGGCCGAAACGTGACCCTACTCGTGGCCGACAGCGGCCCCGGGGTGCCCGACCAGTGGGTGGAGACGTTGTTCGAACCCGGCTGGAGCGGGAACGGGGGCTCCGGCCTCGGACTCTCGCTCGCGAAACGGGTGGCGCGCAGCGGCGGAGGCGACGTCTCGCTCGTCGAACAGTACAACCAGTACGGCGGCGCCACCTTCGCCGTCATGTTCCCCGGCGGCCGCGCCGCCCGCACCCAGCACTAGCTCGTCGCGGCCGGCGGTTCGGGCAAACTGCTTCAGCTCGCAAGCCCCGGCCGCTCGAGCCCGCGCGGCCAGCCGTGGCGGGCGCCGGTCGGGTCGCCCGCGAAGATCCGACCTCGAACACGCCTCAGCTCTCAGCCCGCCCTGGATCAGGCCCCTACGGCTGGAAGACGRCTCGGATGCTTGGTCTTGAACAGCTCATAGCCGTGGAGGGTGTACGGCCGGGCCGGTCTCGGCCCACTTCGCCCATGAACTCGTGCCAGATGACGTCGCCGGCCTCGCCGGATCGGCGTGCGCCGGGGCACGTCCGGGTGCTGCTTCCCGCGRCAAGCGCGGCTTGCGATCGCATGCTTGTGTCGTAGCTGAGGTTAACCTAAGCTTCGGCTCCATCGGTGGGGGACACGACGACGGGGCTGATGTGAGCGAGACACGGACACTGATTCTCGGGTTAGTCGCGGGCGTGACGATCCTGCTCGGTCTTCCGCTGGGCCAGCTGCGCCGGCCGATGCCGGCCGTGAGCCAGTTTCTCAACGCGACAGCGGTCGGTATCCTGATCTTCCTGGTGTGGGACGTGCTCGCGCACGCCTGGGAGCCTCTCGACGCCGCGCTGGGCAAGGTGCATGACCACACGGGCGGCCTCGCGCCAGTCTTCGGGTACGGAGCGTTGTTTCTGGGCGGCCTTTCCATCGGGCTCCTKGGCCTGCTCGGCTACGAACGTGCGCTCGCGCGCCGTTCTCACCGGCCACAGCCCGTCGATGCGGCCGGGCGGCCGCGTCGCGTCGGGCCGGGTGCCATGGCGGCCGACGAGCTCACCGCACGCACACCGCCGGTCGAGTCAGGCCATTCCCCGGCCCGCCGGCTCGCGATGACCATCGCCGTGGGCATCGGCCTGCACAACTTCGGTGAGGGGTTGGCCATCGGCGGCAGCGCCGGCCGGGGTGAGATCGCCCTGGCCACCCTCCTCGTGATCGGCTTCGCGCTACACAACGCAACCGAAGGTTTCGGGATCGTCGCGCCGCTCGCCGCCGAGACCGACCGGCCCGGCTGGGGCTTCCTGCTGCTGTGTGGGCTCATCGGAGGCGGTCCCACCGTGGCGGGCACTGCCATCGGCCGGCAGTTCACCAGCGACCCGCTGAGCGTGATCTTCCTGTCGCTGGCGGCGGGTTCGATCCTCTACGTCGTCGTGCAGCTCATCGGGGTGGCGTCGCGCCTCGGCCGCAAGGACCTGCTCTACGTCGGGATCCTGGCTGGGCTTACCGCCGGGTTCCTCACCGACGCCGTCGTCACCGCAGGCGGTGCCTGACCCGTCGGCCCGTTGACGGGGTAGCCCTCGGCGCACAGCTTGTCCAACGCCGCGTCCAGGTAGACCGTGTTCCATAACGTGATGCAGTTGATGACCAGGCCGAGCGCGCCGAGCTGGTCTTCCATGCCGGCGTGGTACGGCTCGCGTAGTTCCCCRCGCCGGCCGTGGAAGACGTGCTTAGCCAGGCCGTGGCGGCCTTCCTGCAGGTTGCGCATCCGTTTGATAGCTCGCCGGTAGGACTCGGCGTCGACGTAGGCCAGCACGTGCAGGGTCTTGAAGATCCTGCGGTACATCAGGTCGATGGCATGCAGCGAGTCCCGCGGCGTGCCCGACAGCACCATTCCGGCCACCTCCACGCCCTGGTCGTTGACCATGGTGAGGTAGGTGGCGCCCTTACGCCGRCCGAAGTACTTCGGGTTCGGCCGGGCGTGGATCRAGCGGACCGGCACGACGAACCGGGTGCCGTCGACCGCGGCGACCAGGCCCCRCCCCACGCCTGCGCGGTGGCGATGTCGGCCTGCCCGGCGATCAGCGGGGCGTTCGCGGCGGCGTGCGTCTCGGCCCGTACGTAGTTCTGGTAGATGTGGCTGATCCGCGCCCTGGTCGCGGTCGATGTCCCGGACGACGACACCGGTCAGGATTCGGCACTGGCATTGATCAAGTCGGTGCCGGGCAACGTCAGCCTGGACTCGATGCTGACCGAGATCCGTAAGCTGCGTGCGGTCCGCGCGGTCGACCTRCCCGACGGTCTGTTCGCCGATGTCGCCCCGCGGGTGGTCGCGGCGTGGYGGACCCGGGCCGCGGTGGAGTCCCCGTCGCACCTGCGTGACCATCCCGACCCGCTGATGCTGACATTGCTCGCGGCGCTGCTGCACCACCGGCACGGGGAGATCACTGACACGCTGGTGGAGTTGCTGATCTCGACGGTGCACCGGATCGGCGCGCGGGCGGACCGGAAGGTCACCGAGGAGCTGATCAACGCGTTCAAGCGGGTGACCGGCAAGGAGAACATCCTGTTCGCGATCGCTGAGGCCTCGCTCAGCAGTCCGGACGAGCCGGTCCGTGAGGTGGTGTTCCCGGCGGTCGCGGGTGGGGAGCAGACGCTGCGGGAGCTGGTGGCCGAGTTCAAGACGAAGGGGCCGGTGTACCGGCGCACCGTGCGGACCACGCTGAAGGCGTCGTACTCGAACCACTACCGGCGCGGGCTGATCGCGCTGCTCGACGTGTTGGAGTTCCGGTCGAACAACGACACCCACCGGCCGGTCCTCGACGCCCTCGACCTGATCCGCCGATACGCCGACACCCGGCTGACGTACCTCCCCGCCGGCGAGACGGTCCCGACGCACAAGGGGCTGCTGGGCGACTGGAACGAGCTGGTGTTCACCGACCGGGCCAAAGGCCCGAAGCGGGTCGTCCGCGGCGTCTACGAGATCTGCACCTTCCAGGCCCTGCGCGACAGCCTGCGCTGCAAGGAGATCTGGGTCGTCGGCGCGGAGAAGTGGCGCAACCCCGATGAAGACCTGCCAGCCGACTTCGAGGCCCAGCGCGCCACGCACTACGCCGCCCTGCGTAAGCCGCTGGACCCGACCGCCTTCATCGACCAGCTACGTGAGGAGATGCGGACCGAACTCGCGGCGCTCGACACCGCGCTGCCGAAGCTGCCCTGGCTGGAGATCGCCGAGCGGGGCAGGAACGGCCCGATCCGGCTGACCRACCTCGACGCCGCACCCGAACCGCGCAACCTGCGCCGCCTCAAGGCCGAGGTGCGGACCCGGTGGGGCACCGTCCCCCTGATCGACATGCTCAAGGAGGCGGTCCTGCGCACCGGCTGCCTCGCGACCGCGACCACCATGGCCGGCCGTGRCGACCTGGCCCCCGAGGTGCTCGCCGAACGGCTGATGCTCGCGATCTACGCCTACGGCACCAACACCGGCATCCGCGCGGTCGCCGGCAACGCGCAGAACGGCCACAGCGAGGACGACCTGCGCTACGTGCGCCGCCGGTATCTGACCGCCGAGCTCGCCCGCACGGTCGCCGTCGAGATCGCCAACGCCACCTTCGCCGCCCGGGCGCAGCAGGTCTGGGGCGCCGGCTCCACCGCGGTGGCCAGCGACTCGACGCACTTCGGCGCGTTCGACCAGAACATCTTCACCGAGTGGCACTCCCGCTACGGCGGCCGCGGCGTGCTGATCTACTGGCACGTCGAACGTAAAAGCATGGCGATCCACTCTCAGCTGATCAGCTGCACCGCGTCCGAGGTCGCCGCGATGGTCGAAGGCGCGATCCGGCACGGTACGGCGATGGAGGTCGAGGGCRCCTACGTCGACTCCCACGGCCAGTCCGAGATCGGCTTCGGGATCACCCGTCTGCTCGGCTTCGACCTGCTCCCACGTATCAAACGGATCAACAAGGTTCGGCTCTACCGGCCGGCTGCTGGCGAACCGGACGCCTACCCGCGGCTCGGTCCGGCGCTGACCCGGCCGATCCGCTGGGATGTCGTCGCCGAACAGTACGACCAGATGATCAAATATGCCACCGCGATCCGGACCGGCACCGCCTCCGCCGAGGCGATCCTGCGCCGCTTCACCCGGACCAACGCGATCCACCCCACCTACCAGGCCATGATCGAGGTCGGGCGGGCGCAGCGGACCCTGTTCGTCGCCCGCTACCTGCGCGACCGGGACCTGCAACGCGAGATCAACGAAGGCCTCAACGTCGTCGAGTCCTGGAACCGCGCCAACAGCGTCATCTTCTTCGGCAAGGGCGGCGACATCGCCACCAACCGCCGCGACGAACAGGAACTCTCCGTCCTCTGCCTACGGGTCCTGCAGGCCGCCCTGGTCTACGTCAACACGCTCATGGTCCAGGACGTCCTCGCCGACGACGACTGGGCCGAGYAGCTCACCGACGCCGACCTGCGCGGCCTGACCCCGTTATTCTGGACGCACGTCGCCCCGTACGGCGAGGTGAAACTCGACATGACCAGCCGCCTGACACTCAGCGTGTCCGCCGCGGCGCCGCTGGTGTAGACCCGAACAGCCTGGCATGCCTCGGGTCGGGGGGAAGAGACTGAGACATGCCGGGTMCGGCTGGTAACCGCATCCCTCGCCAGGAGAGTTCAACGACGCTCGTCACGTGCCATACGCGTCGCGTGTGAGGGTGGATAGTGCCGCTCGTAGATCGGCGTGAAGCTGGTTGTGTGCCGCGCTAATCGCGTGTTCCTTCTTCGTCCGCTCCGCGCCATATAGGTAAACGGGGYCGACCCGGAGACTCTCCTCCTCCCACCTGTAACGTGCGTGTACATGGCCGTGGAGATGCGGCCAGAGGTTCCCCAGCACTTCGTAGTTGATCCRCAGAAAGTCTTCGTCCCGAGCCGCGCATACCTGCGAGACGGYCTCGCCGAGAAGGGACAGGTCAAAAAGGAAGTCCATTCGTTCTGGGCGGGGAAGGTCAGTCAGATGGTTTGCCGATCCGGCGTAGACGAGCAGGCAGTAGCCGGGGAGATGCTGCGTGCTGCCTAGCACTGCCCATCCAGTGCGCATTCGATGGAGAACGTGGGGTTCCTCACCGCTTTCCAACGTGGTAAGCCATTCGCTGCTCATGTCCACGCCCTCCGTGCCCTGCGCTGTGTCTGCGCGGTCTACACCAACGGGCGCCATACGTTAGCATAAGCACATGATCGATCGGGTCGCTACGCTATGTGATTTGGCTGAAGGTCAGTGGGGGTGTGTCACGGAGCGGCAAGCGGAGAGAGCCGGTGTCTCCGTCGTCGAGCTTGGGCGTTTCAAAGAAGCAGGGGTCGTTGAGCCTGTCATCGAGGGGGTGATGCGTATTCGCGCTGGTGGGAGGCATCTTTTTCCGCGGCTGTACAGCCAGTGGCTGATGCTGGATCCGGAGCGGCCGGGGTGGCTGCGGGATGCCCCGGGGTGCGGCGTTGTCTCCCATGCCACGGCGCTGCGGGTCTACGGGATTGGTGACCGGCCGGGACTCGGCGTGGAGTTCACGCTTCCCGCTGGCCCAGCCCGGCCAAGGAGCTCTCATCCTGGCATCGTCCTGCACTCTGGCGAGGTAGCTGCCGATGAGTGGACGACCCGGTCCGATCTTTTTGTGACCACTCCCGCACGCACATTGCGCGATCTAACCTACAGCGGGCGGTTCGACCTCGCCGAACTCGGCCGCGTCGCCCACGCCTTTCTGCGCACCCACCTAGCGAACGAGACCGAGTTGGCTCGAGGTCTGGAAGTAACCGCCAGGACATCGCCCTACAGCGGTGAAACCGCGGGTTCGTTGGAGTCGATTCTGCGTGCGGCGGACGAGGACAGCGTAGACTTCCCCGTCCACCCGCAGCGCTAGTCAAGCCCATGGCCGACACAGACAGCCATAATCCCGACTCCCACATCGGGCCGGAGTTCCGTGAGGCGTTCCCCTCATGGTCGGAGTTCCGTTCCTACGTCACCGATCGGGCTCGCGCAGCGGAGTTCAATGCCGACCGCGCACTTCACCAGATCTTGACCGGGGACTTCGCAGCGCGCCTCATGAACCGAACCCCGCACGACTGGATCATCTTCGGTTCGCTGGCGCTTCCTTCCCGGCCCGCCACAGACTTCTCGTGGCCTGCCGACTTTCTTCCCGCTCAGCCGAACGAAATCCATCCCGCGTATGTGATGKCCCGATCCGCGTTCGATCTGGACCTGTGCGCTCTCGACATCACGGAATCCTACGGCGTTCATGTCAAGCAGGCTGTGGATGCGGTCACGGTGAACGCGGGCGACACCGCCCGAGCTGAGCGTGGGCTGGGCCTTGGAGGACTGGTCCGCTACAGCGCCGATGTCAGGGTCTACGACAGCGGGAAAATCATGGGAGTGATMGTCGCCCAGCCGATCGACCCGAGATACGGGCCCGGCCAGGCACGTCCCGTCGACGACCCAATCGGACTTGAGATCGACATCAAGCCGCCCGACCGGGTTCCTCTGTTCGGCCCGGCCCACCACGCCGAACGGTCCATCGTTGGCATCGCCGTGCCCGGCCTKGCGCCCGTTACCCCCATGATGTACCCCACGGCCAGCCAGCTCGCAGACAAGATCTCCATGCTGAGCGGGCCAGCCCCCGGTTCGTCCCGCCAGGTCGCACCTGGCCCTCGCCACCGCTACAAGGACCTCTTCGACATCCACTACATGATCCGTACCTGTTCCGTGGAGGCCCGTCACATGCGGGAGGCGCTTGAGGTCAACAACCAGGTCCGCTTCGGCCGCGATGGCCTGCCCCATCCCTACCACGTCTACGGAGCCGGCCGCAGACCCGGTGAACTCGACGTTCCCTGGCGGTCGGCGGTGAACACGTTCAAGGCCGACCAGCCACAGCTCGCGCGCTACCCCGACTTCGACGCGATGGAACGCGCCGCGGCAGGCTTCGTGGCAGAGCTGACCACAGCGTCTCCGACCAGCACCTGGGCACCAGGACGCGGCTGGTCCCCTCCCCGCTCGGATCTCCACGCGCTGGCATTCCCCCGGCCACCATCTCTCAGACCCGGTCCACGGACCCCGCCCGCGCAGCCTCRCACGCTCCCGCCTCACCCGGGCCAGGCGCCCCGGCCACCAACGCGATAGAGGACTTGCTTCGCAGCGTTTCTGCGCCACCCTGGAAGTAGCCGAGCTTCAAGAAACCTACGTTTCCTGAAGCTCGGCCCGAGATGATCCACAACAGTCCTGGAGTCGTCAAAAACTCCTTCAAAAACCGGCACCGTCAACAACCCCGGCGGGACCGTTTGCTGAGATGATCGCGGTCGTGACCGCAGCTTTCGAGCCCGCGAAGTTCCTCGCCGCCGAGCCGGCGGTGCTCACCCACATCCGGATCGGCTACGCCCGGGTGTCGACCGGCGGGCAGAAGCTCGAGCGCCAGATCGACGCGCTCACCGCCGCCGGCTGCCGGCGGATCTTCGCCGAGAAGCAGTCCGGCCGCGACACCGACCGCCCCCAGCTCACCGCCTGCYTGGCCTTCGCCCAGCCCGGGGACACGCTCGTCGTGCCCGCCCTCGACCGGCTCTCCCGCTCCCTGCAAGACCTGATCACCACCGTGGGCGACCTACGCCGCCGCGGCGTCGGGTTCACCTCCCTGCACGATAACCTCGACACCACCACCCCCGGCGGCCGGCTCGTGTTCCACGTGTTCGCGGCGCTGGCCGAGTTCATCCGCGAGCTCATCGTTACTGGAACCCGCGAGGGCCTGGCCGCCGCCCGTGAACGCGGCCGCGTCGGCGGCCGGCCCACCGTCGCCACCCCAGAGATCATCCGCGCCGCCCGCGACATGCTCCCCAACCCGGACGCCAGCGTCACCTCGATCGCGAAGCTCCTCGGTGTCAGCCCCGGCACCCTCTACAACCACATCCCCGACCTCCGCGAACTCCGCGCCGCCGGCCGGACCCGCCACCAGCTCGACGCCGCCCCGCCGCAGGCCAGCTAGATCATCGCCGTTTGCGGCTGGTGACACGTTTCTTACCGGCACCCCATCTTGCGGTCATGGACGAGCTGTGGCGGGCGCTGCGCGGCGCCCCCGGCCTCGTCGAGCACGCCGACGCGCTCACCCGGCTCAACCGGGCCCGCGGCATGGCCAGCCTCATGGTCACCCATTCGCTGGCCGACCTCGACGCGCTACCCACCGAGGAGGACCGGGCCAAGGCCGCCGGCTTCATCGACCGGGCCGCGATCACCGTGCTCGCCGGCCTGCCGCCCCGCGAACTCGCCCGCGTCCAGCAGATCACCCCGCTGACCGACGCCGAGGAACAGCTCGTCACCTCCTGGAGCGCGCCGGACTCCTGGCGGGCCGGCGCCCGCCACCCCGGCCGCGGCAAATACCTGATCAAAACCGGGGGGAGGCTCGGGATACCCGTGCAGATGACCCTGCTGCCCGCCGAGGCGGAGCTGTACGACTCCGACGCCGCGATCCGCGACGCGGCAATGTGGGACGTGCGGTGAACGGCCGCGGGCCGGTCCTGCCCTGGGTGATCCTCGGCGGCCTGTGGGGCAGCATCGGCGTCGGCTGGCTGGCATGGATGACCGTCCGCCTGGCGGCCGTCGTCGGGGGCGGCCATCCACCGGCGTTCGGCGCGTTCGTCACCGCCGTGCTCGCCGGCGACGCCACCCGGGCCACCGGCGCAACCCCGGCCGGGTGGGTTGTGGTGTTCGCCGTGCTGGCCCTCGCCGCCGCCACCGCCCTGGCCGTCGTCGCCGTGCGCGCCGTGCGCCGGGCACGGCGGCGTCGGCGCCGCTCGGCACCCTGGCGGCTTGCCCTGCCCTCCCTCGCCGACCCGGCCGACCTGGCCACGCTCACCCCTGCCGGCGCCGCCGACCGTGCCCGCGCGCTGCGCCCCTCCCTGTCGGATGCCGATGCCCGCCGGCTCGGTGACGACGCCGGCCTGCTCCTCGGTGACCTGCTGCCCCGCGGGCTGCCGCTACGCGCATCCTGGGAGGACGTGCTCCTGGCGGTCATGGCTCCCCGGGCCGGGAAAACCACGGCGCTGGCGATCCCGATGACCCTCGCCGCGCCGGGCCCGGTGCTGGCCACCGGGAACAAGGCCGACCTGTGGGCCGCCACCGCCGGACCGCGGGCCGGCGACGGCCGCCGGGTGTGGACGTTCGACCCGCAGGCCATCGCCCACGCCCCCCAGACCTGGTGGTGGGACCCGCTGGCCGCCGTGCGCGCCGTGGAGGACGCCGACCGGCTCGCCGGGCATTTCCTCCAGGAGATCCGCGGCGAGCGCACCGGCGGGGACTTCTGGCAGGCCGCCGCCGGGGATCTGCTCGCCGCCCTGTTCCTCGCCGCCGCCAGCAGCGGCGGCACCCTGCTCGACGTCTACGAGTGGCTCAACGACTCCGCCAGCCCCGTGCCCGGCGAGCTGCTCGCCGCCGGCGGCTACCCGGCGGTGGCCGCCGGGCTGCGCGGACGGCAGGCCGGGGCACCGGAAACCCGTGAAGGTGTCTACGAAACCGCCCGCGCCGCCGCCCGCTGCCTGCGTAACGACCGCATCCTCGCCTGGGTCACCCCCGGCCACACCGACCGCCGCCTCGACGTGGCCGCGATCCCGGCCGGCCGCGACGTGCTGCACCTGCTGTCCAAGACCGACGAAGGTGCCGCCTCCCCGCTGGTCGCTGCGCTGACCGACCAGATCGTCCGCGCGGCCGTCGTCGCCGCCGAACGTTCCGGTGGACGGCTCGACCCGCCACTGAGTCTCGTCCTCGACGAAGCCGCGAACATCTGCAAGATCGCCGATCTGCCCGACCTGTACTCCCACCTCGGCAGCCGCGGCATCGTCCCCCTGACCATCCTGCAGTCCTACCGCCAGGGCGTGCGCGTGTGGGGCGAGGCCGGCATGGACGCCCTGTGGTCGGCGGCCACCATCAAAATCATCGGCGCGGGCATCGACGACCCGCGCCTCGCCGAGGACCTCTCCCGCCTCGTCGGCGACCACGACGTCGACACCACCTCGATCAGCTACTCCGCGCAKGGTGCCTCCAGCACGGTCAGCAGCCGCCGCCAGCGCATCCTGGAGGCCGCCGACATCCGCGCCATCCCCAAAGGCCGCGCGCTGCTGCTCGCCACCGGCTCCCGCATCGCCGCGATCGCCCTGCGCCCCTGGTACACCGGCCCCCGCGCCACCGAGATCACCGCCGCCATCCGTACCGCCGAAGCCACCCTGACCGCCCGCGCCACCGGCGCCCACCCCGCCGGCGAGGAGGAGACCGATGACAGCCCCCTCACCCACCTCTGACCTGCAGGTGACACTCGACGCGCTCACCGCCCGCCTGGCCCGCCTGGAAACCGCCATCGACGACCACGACGCCGCTTTCAGCGACCTCACCAGCACCCCGACCGCCCCGGCGGGCAGCGCCGACAGCCGCGGACAGGAACAGCAGGAACAGGCCGACCCGCTCTACCCGGACGTGGTCGCGTTCGTCGAACAGTTCTTCGCCCCCGCCTTCGCCCGGCCACTCGGCGGGGAGTTCCGCTGGTGCCCCCACTGGTGGGACCACACCGAAGCCGGCCTCATCCTCGAGGCCTGCTGGCGCACCTTCGAACACTTCCGACTCAACCCGCAGACCGGCATCTCCGAGCTGGCGGTGGCCGGCGTACCGGCCGCAGCAGCAGGGCTCGACGTCGAAGACCTGCCCTACCTGCCCGACGATCCCGAGCATGCCGCTACCGGTACGCAGGGGGCCGCGCCGGCGCTGGCCGGGCCGGCGGAACCCGTGCGCTACGCCCTGAGCCGCAGCGCGACGACCGCTCCCCTGGTCCTGACCGAGAACGACGTGGAGATAGCCCGGGTGCGCATCGACCCCGGCAGGGCGTCGACGGAGAACCGGCAGATGCTGCGCGACTGGGTCAGTCTGCACACCGGGCAACCGGCGCCGCCGGTCGACTGGCTGCAGTTGCGGCGCGGACGGTGGGAGTTCGACGCCCCAGCGCCGGCGGCAGGTCCGACCGCCGGGCCACGTGGGCAGCTGCTCGTCTCCGCCGACGGTGGACAGAGCTGGGTGCTGTACGGCGTCGGAACGCCCCGGGCTGACGCCGACCCGCACCGTGTGGCCGAAAGCGTCGTGGCACACGAGATCGCCCGCCTGCGCGGGCAGGTCGGGGACGATGCGGCACTTCTGGTCCGCTGCGAGATGTACAGCCCGGACCGCCAGATCGTCGCCGTCGACAGCCGGGATCTGCGCGGCGACGTYAACGCGACCGCGGCGGGGACAGTGCCGGCCGAGGGACAGGATCCACCACGCTACCGCGGCGAGCTGTACGGGCCGGACCGCGCCCTACGGCGTACCTACGAGCATCCCGCAGAGCCCCGCCCGGCCCCCGCCCGTCCGCCCGCCGTGGCCGGCCTGCTCGGCGCTGCTTTCCCTCCCACCCGGGCGGGCGTCACGCCGGCGTCGCCCCCGTCACCGTCCGACTCGGCTGCATCGACGATCCCGGCGTCGCCGACGATCCCGGGCAGGCCGCCCCATACCGGCAGGTGACAGCGCCGTCGGCGCGGTCACGTGAGTCAGATGGTGGAGATCCGCTGCCACATCCGGCCGGGCGTGCGGCCCGCAGGTAGGTGTACACGGTCTCGCGGCTGATGCCGAACGCCTTGGCCAGGTCGGACTTCCGCGCGCCGCCGGCGGCGCGCTCGCGCAGATCACGCGCCTGGTCGGGGGTGAGGGCGGGTTTGCGGCCGGTGTAGACGCCGCGCTGTTTGGCGGCGGCGATGCCCTCGCGCTGGCGTTCGAGGATGAGGGCGCGTTCGAACTCGGCGAACGCGCCCATGACCGACAGCAGCAGGGTCGCCATCGGCGAGTCCTCACCGGTGAAGGTCAGGCCCTCCTTGACGAACTCGACCCGCACGCCCTTGCCCGTCAGCATCCGCACGGTGCTGCGCAGATCGTCGAGGTTGCGCGCGAGGCGGTCCATCGAGTGCACGAGCACGGTGTCGCCGTCGCGGACGAACGCGATCATCTCGCCGAGCTTCGGCCGGTCGCTGTCCTTCCCGGACGCCTTGTCGACGAACACCCGCTCGACGTCCACCCCGTCAAGTTGCCTCACCGTGTTCTGGTCGGCACTGCTGACTCTGACGTAGCCGACCCGCATCCGCCCTGACCCCTTCCGCACCCTGAAATGTCAGGATGGACTCTAAGAACCAAGTAGACATACGTCAAGAAACGCTGCGACGGACTCTAACCTGACACTTCTCGCGCTAGTTGATCGTGTGGTGTTGGGGTGTACCCCAACCGGACGCGAAACCGCCGACGCCAATCCGCCCTCTGTCCGGGGGCTGGCTGCGGCGTGGCGAGCCTCGACGAACGCGATGACATCACGGTGGTGGTAGCGCACAGTGCGCCGTCCATCGGGTTGTCTCGCCAGCGGTCGGTCTGTGGGATGGGTGATGGTCTCGCGGCCGCGCKGGCCTCCGAACCCCTGACTCGCATTCACCGGCCCGTTCAGTCAGCAGGTGCRCACAGGCCGTAATAGGGTTGTGTGCTGGAAACGCGGATTGTGCCGGTTTGATCATGTATGGCAGTGGAACGGGGGTGYGGGTGGACACGGATGTTGTGCTGGTTCGGCACGGAGAGGCGCACTGCAATCTCGCGGGCATCGCTGGCGGCGACCGGGGCTGCACCGGGTTGACGCTGCGGGGGCGTGGCCAAGTAGACCAGGCGGGCCGGCGGCTGGAATGGATGCACCACGACCGCCAGTTCGATGTGGTGTATGCCGGGCCGCGGCGACGGGTCCGTGAGACCGCCGCCGTGATCTCCCTACGCCTTGGYTTGACGCCGCACATTGAGCCACGTCTGTCCGGCCCGGCGCATGGTGACGCCGACGGCAAGCCGTGGACGGATATCTGGGAGGCGTTCGGCTCGAGTCCTGCTGACCAGCCGGACCGCCCGTTCGCTGCCGGTGCCGAGAGCTGGAACGCGTTTCTCGCCCGGGCGACCGATTGTTTGCAGAACATCGTCACGCGTCACGCTGGCGAGCGGATTCTCATCCTCGCGCATGCGGAAACCGTCGAGGCGATGCATACCCTGCTGCTGGGTCTACCCGCCGGGTCCTCGGCGCGGGTGGCCTTCACTGTGGCGCATGCTTCTTTGACCCGCTGGGTGCACCGTACTCCCGAGATCGGCTCGGCTCGGTGGACGTTGGTTTCCCACAACGACACCGCCCATCTCATCGCCTTACCGACGACGGGTTTCGACGACGTTCAGGACGGCGACTCGTGACTCCTTCTGCTTCATCGTCATCGGCTGAGCGCGTTCGTCATGCCTGGCAGGAACGGACGGCAAGCCAGGCACGACTGCGTATCGCCGACCGTTCGCTTGGCCGTGTAGCACTGGCCGCGGCTCGCGAGGATGCCGCGATGGGCCTGCCCCTGGTCATCCTGAGCGATCCGACAGTGCGTGGTGCACTGGACGCGGCGCGGCTGCATGCCCCCGGCCCGTATCTTCACGAGGGACGGTGGGAACTCGCCKATGTCATCGATCTGTATGTGTGCGGCGACCTTCCCAGTGAACGGCTGGTAGAGATCCTCGCTATCTGGCCATACCAAGCCCATGACCCTCACCGGGATGAGGCTCAGCCATGGTCGGACAGCTTCGCTGTCGTGGAGGCGGCTGGTGATGCCGGCCTGCTGCCGCGGCCGCTCGTCGCCCAAGTACGCCGCCACCGTAGCGACCTGACCTGATAGACAGATGGCCTCCTCGGACGAGTACCGGAGCTACGCCCACACGCTGGAAACTCTGCTTGCGCCCGGCGGGATCCTGTCGACCAGATCTCCCTACGCCACCGCAGACCAGGCCCTGCCCGGTGGTGTTCCCAGCGAGCAACGTGCCGCGATCTATGACCGGGTCGTCGACCGCTACCTGACAGCTCACGTCGCCCAGCACGGCCAACTGCCCCATCCTGGCCGACAGCTTAGCCTGATCGTCGGGCCGCCTGGTGCCGGCAAATCCTCAGCCCTGACCGCTGCCGGGGCCCAGGGGATGGAGCTGTCCGGGACACTGATGCTYGAACGCGACGAGCTGATGCGCATACTTCTACACGAGCTGGCTACGCAGGGGACTCTGCCTGTCCCTCACGAGCTACGTGACGGCCTCGACGGARTACCTGTCGTACCCGCCGAACTCCATGATCTGATCAACGCCGAAGGAACCTATCTCGCGCACAGAGTCGCCGCCGTCGCACGGATGCAGGACTGGAATGCTGGAATGTCGGATGGCAGAACACCCTCGGAGATCTAAGCGGAATGCAGGCCGGTATCGCGGAGTTCCGTCGGGCCGGATACGGACCACCACAGGCCATCTGCCTGGAGGCATCCGAGCAAGTTCTCCTCGACCGTACCTACCAGCGGTGGGAAAGCGGACGCCGTGACGTAGAGGCCGGCCGCGACACTCTTGGYCGCCATTGGGTCACCCGCGCCGGGCTGTCGAGTGCCTTCCGCGACCAGAATGGATCGACAACGACAACGCCGGCGAGCAGCCACCGGCTCGCCGTTCTTGAGCAAAGCGGCCAGACCGGACGCATCATCGTCATCAACACGACCGAGTTTCCCGGCCGCGTCGTGCACGACACCGCTACACACGGAGCTCTTCGAGAGYGTATTGYCCGGCCGGACGCGGCGAAGATCATACGGCGGGBTTTCCCTCCCCCGGAGAGGACACCCCCTGGACAGGATGGCAGGCGTCGGCCGCAGCCTCCCCCGGAGACGGGGAACTCACCGCGGCCCCACCGATGAAGATGATCTAGATAGATCACCATGTAACCCGGTGAAGCCGGCGGGTCTACCGGCCAGACCGCCGCGGCCCGGCCGTCTCTGGCCCGGGTGAGACGCCCGTACGGGGTACGGGCGCCGACGTCGGGGGCCGGACACTCGGCTGAGAGGAGGCGGGGTAGGCCGCGCCGAGCAGACCACGCACGCCCGTCAGGCGGGGTTCGGCGGGAAGGTCGTAGGTCCGGTACAGAGTGCGATCAATTCCGTACAGCTCGCAGAGGTACCGGGGGGATCCTGCCCGGCGAACACGCCGGCGGCGCGGTCCCGGTCGGCCAGGTTGCGGGTGACGCGCTCCAGGAACGAGGCGGGGATCGGGCCAGGCGCGGGGGTGACGATGTGGCGCACTGTCCAGTTCGGAGAGCGAGACAAACCGTGGGAGGTCAAGCAGCGCTCGTGATCGGCTGTCATGTCCCCCGCGTCCGAGCTGACCAGCTGCTGGCGCGGTCGCCCTACTTGGGGTGCCGGTAAGGGGTCCGAGGAAGAACCGCGCAGGATTGAACGGTTAGGGCGGTTCGGTCGCTGGCGGTCGCCGGGTCGATGATCTGTGTGTGCCGGTGGAGTTCCTGACGGATGAGCAGGTTGCGGCGTACGGGCGGTTCGATGGTGAACCTGTGCGGGCTGAGTTGGAGCGGTTCTTCTTTCTGGATGACGCCGACCGGGAGCTCGTCGTCCGGCGCCGGGGCGAGCACTCGCGTCTGGGGTTCGCCGTTCAGCTGGGCACGGTGCGGTTCCTTGGGACGTTCCTGAGCGATCCGCTGGAGGTGCCGTGGGTGGTGGTGGACTATCTCGCGGGCCAGCTGGACGTTGCGGACTCGTCGGTGGTGAAGCGGTACACCGAGCGGCTGCCGACGCAGCATGAGCATGCTCGGGAGATCCGGTCGGTCTACGGCTACCGGGACTTCGCCGACCCGCAGGCAGYCACGGAGCTGCGGGCGTTCCTGGCGAGCCGGGCGTGGACGCAGGCAGAGGGTCCGGTGGCGCTGTTCGGTCAGGCCACGGCGTGGCTGCGCCGTAGCCGGGTGCTGTTGCCAGGGGTGAGTGTTCTGGCCCGTCTGGTGGTCTCCGTGCGCAGCGAGGCCACCGACCGGGTGCACCAGGAGCTCGCCGTCGCGGCTGAGCAGGCCGATCCGCAGTTGGCCGGACGGCTGCGCAGTCTCCTCGAGGTGGCGCCGGGTGCCCGGGTAAGCGAGCTGGAGCGGCTGCGGCGGGGGCCGACGCGGACGTCGGGGCCGGGCTTGGAGCGGGCGCTGTCACGGGCCGGCGAGGTCATCGTGGTGGGCGCCGGCGCGGCGGATGTGTCGGGGGTGCCAGCGAACCGGCTGGCGACGCTGGCCCGCTACGGCCTGGCGGCCAAGGCGCCGCTGCTACGCGAGCTCGCCGAGCCGCGGCGTACCGCGACCCTGCTGGCGACGGTGCGCGGTCTGGAAGCGGCGGCGGTCGACGACGCCCTGGACCTGTTCGACGTGCTGATGGCCACCCGGCTGCTCAACCCGGCGCGTCGCGCCGCGCAGCAGGAACGCCTCGCCGTCCTGCCGAAGCTGGAGAAGGCGTCGGTCACCCTCGCCGGCGCGGCGTCCGCGCTGCTGGGCCTGCTGGCCGGCACGGCCGGCGAGGCGCTCGACGTCGCCGCAGCCTGGGCGGTCGTGGAGCAGGTCGCGCCGCGGGAACGGGTGCTGGAGGCCGCCGCTCTGGTCGAGGAGCTGGTGCCCGGCGACGCCGGCCTGGAGACGGTGATGCGCGCCGAGCTGGCCCGCCGTTACGGCACGGTCCGCCCTTTTCTCCTCCTGCTCGCCGAGGCGCTGCCGCTGGCAGCGACCGGCGACGGCCAGCCGGTCCTCGACGCGGTCCGGCTACTGCCGAACCTGGTCGGCCGTCGCCGGATCCGCCCGGACGAGGTCGACATCGATCTGGTGCCGCCGGTGTGGCGGCGCGCGGTGCTGGCCAACCCGACGTTGCCGGCTGGCACGGTCGACCGCGACGGCTACGTGCTGTGCGTGCTGGAGCAGCTGCATCGGGCGCTGCGCCGGCGCGACGTGTTCGCCGTGCGTTCGCAGCGATGGTCTGACCCGCGGGCCCGGCTGCTCGCCGGCGAGGGATGGGATCGGGTCCGCGGCGAGGTGCTCGCCGGTCTCGGCCTGGCCGCCCCGGTCGAGACCCACCTGCGTGAGCTCGCCGGCTCGTTGGACGCCGCGTGGCGCCAGACCGTCGACCGGCTCGCCGAGGCCGGACCGGACAGCCCGGTGCGGGTCGAGCCGGCGGCCGACGGGCGGATGCGCCTGGCCGTGAGCCGGCTGGAGGCGCTCGGGGAACCGGACAGCCTRGTCGCGCTGCGGGCGACAACCGCGGCGATGCTGCCCCGTGTCGACCTGCCCGATCTGCTGCTGGAGGTGCACGCCTGGACCGGGTTCCTCGGCGCCTACACCCATCTGGGCGGGTCGGGCAGCCGGATGGAGAACCTGCACATCTCCCTCGCAGCGCTGCTGGTCGCCGAGGCATGCAACGTCGGGCTGACCCCGGTGACCAAGCCGAGCGAGCCGGCGCTGAGCCGCGACCGGCTCTCCCACGTCGACCAGAACTACCTGCGCGCCGACA
Source organism: Frankia sp. CgMI4 (assembly GCF_001756285.1). Lineage (NCBI taxonomy): Bacteria > Bacillati > Actinomycetota > Actinomycetes > Frankiales > Frankiaceae > Frankia > Frankia sp. CgMI4. The sequence continues at coordinate 23,159 of NZ_MAQZ01000046.1, read as the reverse complement.
CCCACGCCGCGGCGAACGCGGCTCTGATCACCGCCCAGGCACAGATCGGGCTCGCCCAGGCATGGGGCGGGGGGCTGGTCGMCTCCGTCGACAGACTGCGGTTCGTCGTCCCGGTCCGCACGATCAACGCAGGACCCAGCCCCCGCTACTTCGGGCTCAAACGCGGCGTGACCTGGCTGAACGCGGTCAACGACCAGGTCGCAGGGATCGGCGCGGTCGTCGTGCCCGGCACTGTCCGTGACTCGCTCTACATCCTGGACACGCTGCTCACCCTCGACGCCGGGCCGAAGCCGGAGATGGTCGCGACCGACACCGCCAGCTACTCCGACATCGTCTTCGGCCTGTTCCGCCTGCTCGGCTACCGGTTCTCCCCGCGGATCGCGGACCTGTCCGACCAGCGACTGTGGCGTGCCACCCTGCCCGGCGACGCCGAGGGCGACTACGGGYCGCTGAACGCCATTGCCCGGCACCGGGTCAACCTCGCCCGCGTCGGTGTCGTGCTGTGGAACACCCGCTACCTCGACGCCGCCCTCACCRCACTGCGCACCGCAGGCCACGACGTGCACGACCTCGACGTCGCCCGGCTGTCCCCGCTGGCCGACCGGCACATCAACATGCTCGGCCGCTACGCCTTCGCCGCCCCGCCCACCGGCACGGGTCTGCGCCCTCTGCGTGACCCGGGCGAGAACGATCAGGAGGAGTCATGACCGAGGATGGCGACCGGCCAGCGGGGCAGGACACGGCGGTGCCTCGGATTGGCCGCCCGACCGGGCGCACACGAACCTTCCACGGCCCGGTGCGGGTCGAGATCGCCCACGAAGGCTCCGCCACCCAGGTCGTCAGCTTCTACGGCAGCGAGGAGTCCGACCTGCTGCACGCCGCCGGCGACTGGATGAACGACCATCTCTACGCGGTGATCCTCGGCTTCGGCTTCGCGGACCTGCGCTATGACGACGACGGCGACAAGCTACCGCCGCAGCTGCGGCTGACGATGACGGTCGACATGTCCTACTACCGCTGATCAACGGCGCCGATCGAGCCGCGTGGGCCTGGTCAGGAGGCCGGCTGGTCGATACCGGGCAGCGGCCGCTCCAGCAGCCGGGTACGGAGCGCGAGGCGGTGATAGTCGGGGTTGAGATCGATCCCGACGTAGCGGCGGCCGAGCTGCAGCGCGACCATGCCGGTGGTCGCCGACCCGGAGAACGGGTCGAGCACGACCCCGCCGGGCGGGCAGCCGGTCAGGATCGCCCGCCGCGGGATCTCGGGCGGGAACACGGCGAAGTGCGCGCCGGGGAAGTTGGCGACCGGGATCTGCCAGACGTCGCCCGGATTACGGCCGGCTTGGTGGGCGGCGAAGTCGCGGTCGGCGGCCGTCACCGACGACTCGGGGTTGCGGCCCCGCCGGYCGGGCACACCCTGCTTCCTGCGCTGGGCCCACTCAGCACCGCCGGTCGGGTCGACCGGTGTCTCCCGGACGGGGTCGAGGTCGAAGTGGTAGCGCGCCGAGCGGGTCAGCAGGAACAGCGTCTCGGTACGCGAGGCGAACCGGTCGGTCACCGACTCCGGCATCGCGTTCGTCTTGGCCCACACGATCGCGTTGCGGACCGTCCAGCCGGCGTCCTGCAACGCGAACGCGACCCTCCAGGGGATACCGAGCAGGCTCTTGTAGGGCGCGGCCGCGGTGGTGTTCCGCCGCGGCGGAATCAGCTCGGCCCGGTCGGCGCGGCGTGTCAGGCCCACCGACGGGCCGCCGTTGGCCTTGCCCGCGTAGCTGTCGCCCAGGTTCAGCCAGCACGTCCCGTCCGGGTGCAGCACCCGGCGAACCTCCGTGAACACCTCGGCGAGCCGGGCGACGTAGGCCGCGGGCGTGGGCTCCAGGCCGATCTGGCCGGGCTCGCCGTAGTCACGCAACCCGAAGTACGGCGGCGAGGTCACCACACAGTGCACCGAGGCGTCCGGCAGACCCCGCAGGACCTGCGCCGCCTGGCCGACCGGAGAACCCATGACCACCGACGTCGCTCCGCCCGCGACCACCGAGGAGCTCATCGCCTGGCTCCGCGCCGAGGCCACCCGCCAGCCCRAGGCTGCCGGCCGGTTCCTGGACCGGGCCGCCGAACTCGAGACCGCCGAGCGCTGCGTCGATCCCTGGTGCGACCACCCCGTGGACGACCACGGCCGGTACGGCTGCGTCATCGCACGCTGCCGGTGCCACGTCGCCGGCCCGGCCACCACCGAGGACGACATCGTGGTGGGACCGCGAACCGACTACGACCCGGACCATCAGCCGCACGCCTGAACCGCCGCTACCCCGAGAGGACGTGGTCGGTGACGACCAGCGCCACCGCACCACCCACCGGCCGCGGCCGGCGCGGCGGCGAACGCCCGCCCGACCGGTACGCCGAGCTGTTCGCCGCCTACCGCGCCGAGCTCGACCACGTCCGGCTCGCCGAGCACTCCCGGCGCGCCTACGCCTCCCGGGTCGCCGGGTTCCTGCGCTGGCTCGACACCGACGGCGCCGCCGCGGACCCCACCGGCGCCGACCCGCTGTCCGACGCGCACGCCCGCGACTTCGCCGTCCGCGACTACCGGGCCCACCTGCTCACGGTCGCGAAGAAGCGGCCCGCGACCATCAACGCGCACCTGACCGCGCTCGACCACTTCTTCACCTGGCGCCACCTCGGCCGCGCCGTCGTCGACCGCGCCGACCTTCCCGAGCAGGCCCCTCGCGCCCTGACCGACGACGAGGCCCGCCGCGTGCTGCGCGCCGCCGAACGGCTGCCCTCGCTACGCGACCGCACGATCATCGAGCTGCTCTACAACACCGGCGTGCGCTGCGCCGAGCTCGTCGCCCTCGACCTCGACGACGTGCCCGTCACCGCCCGCACCGGAGCCGTCCACGTCCGGGCCGGCAAGGGCCGCGACGGCGGCAAGCCGCGCACCATCCCGGCCAACCCCCGGGCCCGCCGGGCGCTGACCGACTGGAAACCCGCCCGGGCCGCCTGGCCGAACGCCGAGGCCGACCCGGCGCTGTTCCTCAACCGCTACGGCCGCCGCCTGTCGACCCGCACCGTCGACCAGGTCGTCGCCGACCTCGGCCGCTCCGTCGGGATCGACGACCTGACCCCGCACGTCCTGCGGCACACCTTCGCGACCGCCATGCTCCGCCGCGGCGCCGACCTCGTCCTGGTCGCCGAGCTCCTCGGCCACGCGCGCACTGACACCACGCGCGTTTACACCAAGCCCACCGAGGCCGACCGCCTGCGCGCCGTCGAACTCCTGCCCGGCGACTCGTGAGCCCCGGACGGCGCTAAGCGTTCAATCCTGCGCGGTTCTTCCTCGACCCCCGGATCCCGTTACACGCGGCGAGCGTGCTGACCCCGACGGGCGCGGTGTGCCTGCTCGGCGGGCGAGGCAGCGGCAAGACAACCGCCCTGCTCCACCTGCTGACCGGCGTCGCCGGGCCGGTGGCACTGGTCGCGAACTCGCTGGCGTTCCTCAACCCCGCCGGCCCGGTCCAGGTCCACGCCCTACCGACCACGATCGGGCTGCGCGCGCCCACGATCGCCCTGTTCCCCGCCCTCCGCGACCTCACCCGTGCCACCGGCACCCTCGCCGACGAGGAGAACCGTACCTACCTGCCCGCCGCCACGGTCGCAGCGGCGTTCACGGTGGCACGCGCCGCCGGCGGGCCGGTCACAGCGTTCATCGACATGGCGTTCCGCGAGGCGAGACCAGCGGTCTGGCGGAGGCTRGACACCCGGCAGGGCACCACGGCTCTGACCGCCGCGCGTCTCCCCGACGGTCTCCTCGACGATCCCCACGAACACGCACGCCTCACCGCGGACCACGCGCGGGGGCATCGTCGACGACTACGTGAGTGCGCGAAGTCGGTCGCAGCCGCCCGCTGCGAGTCGGGAACGGACACCCCGACAGTGCTCGGCCGCGGGGTCACGGACCTGGTCGCTCAGGCGGCGCGGTGACCGATGCCGTGGCGTAGCCGATGGTCCAGCTCCCACAGAGCGGTGCGGTTGGAATCCCACTGCACGACCTTCACCGCGTCGTCGAGGCCGAACCAGCCGAACTCGGTGTGCTCGTCCGACAACGTCACCTCGGCGTCCTCCGCACGGACACCGAACGCGTACTCCGGGATCACCAGCACGTCCGGCCCCCAGGTGAACTCCCCGGTGACGTAGACGACGGGGATCGTGGCCCGCGCGTCCAACACGATGAACTCACGTTCGCCGACCAGACCGGCCTCCTCGGCGGTTTCCCGCCGGGCTGCCTGCGCCGGGGACTCACCCGCCTCACCACCACCGGCGACACCCTGCCAATAGGCGGCATCAGCACGCCGGAACAAGGCGTACTCCGTGCCCTGYCCGGTCTGCCGGTAGGGCAGGACCAGAACCTGAAACGCCGCACGGCCACCCACAGTGTCGGTCACCACACCATCGTAGGACGGCGCCCTCGGCCGACCACCGAAGCCACGGCTGACCAGGAACCGCGCCCGCAACGCGACACGTGACCAGCCAACACAAGATCATCCGCGTTTGCACCTGGTGACAGGTTTCTTACCGGCACCCGGTCTACGTCTCCGTCGGCCGCCGCTGCGCCGGCCTCGTCAACCTCTACCGCGTCGCCCACCTTCGCCGCTACTTCCCGCGGGCGAGGCTGTCGAACCCGGTCCAGCTGGAGTACTGGGAGAAGGCCTGGCTCGACCGGTTCCGCGCGCTCTACACAGCCCACCGGGAACTGGCCACGGCGTGGGCGCGAGCGCGCGACACCCCCGGCCCCGACGCCGACACCCGGCTGGCCGAGGCCTACACCGCCTGGGACGGCGCGATCGAGGCGATCGACACCGCCCGCCGCGAGCAGCAGGCCTCCCCAGGGCTACAGCCCGCAGCGAAGGACGCCCTCGCCACCCTCGAACGCGAGTGGGACGGGGTCGTCGCGCACCGCGACTACCCCATGGTAGATCTTGACAACAACGCCGCGGAGCGCGCCCCGCGCCACCCGGTCGTGACCCGCAAGAACGCCTACGGCTCCCGCACCGACGACGCCGCGGCCCTCGCCGCCGCCGTCTGGACCGTCCTGGGCACCGCCGAGAAGCACGGACTGAACACGCTGACCTACCTGACCGCCTACCTCGACGCCTGCGGCCGAGCCGGCGGCAAACCCCCACAGGGAACCGACCTCGACCGGTTCCTGCCCTGGCTGGCCAGCCCCGACGACCTCGCCACGTGGAAACAGCCACCCGGCTGACCACCACCCGGCGCGGCGTGACCCACAGTCACGCCGCCCACAACCATGCCCTCACACGACTTCCGAATACTTACTCACAGGCCGTGGCGCCAGCAGGCCCACCACCGTCGACACCCCCACCCCGCCCGCAGCCCCCACCACCGCCGCCAGATCACCGTTGCTCCAGCGCTGGAACCCCGTGCCGGTGTCGCGCTGCCCCGCGTCCAGAACCTTCACGCCCGCCTTCTCTCCCCCCGGCCCCCGGGGCCCGGTTTCACAGCGGCCGATGCCGTTACGGCCGATGCCGTTACAGCCGGCGTGCGGTCAGCCCGCGAAGTGGTCACGGAAGACGGACCAGCCCGCCGGCCAGTCCGCCAGCCCGGAGTCCGCGTTGAGGTGGCCCCGCGAGCCGACGTTGACCAGTCGGGCGCCGAGCCTCCCGGCGGCCGCCACGGAATGCGCCAGCGAGCCGTACGGGTCGTTCTCGCTGGCGACAATGACGGTCGGGAAGGGCAACGGGTCGTGTCGCGGCGGGCCGAACCCGACCGCGCCGGTCGGGAACCGCGGCCCGCCCACGTCCGGCACCGCCACCAGGAAGGCCCCGGTGATGGCGTCGTCGGCATGCTCGCACGCCCATTCGGTGACCAGCGTGCAGCCGAGGCTGTGCGCGATCAGGATCTTCGGCCCGTCGATCGCCGTGAGCACGTCGTCGAGGTCCTTCACCCAGGCGTCGCGCACCGGGTTGTCCCAGGACTCGTGGTCCACCCAGACCCCGTTGCCGGCCCGCTTGTACCACATGTACTGCCAGTGCTCCGGCCCCGAGTTCCCGATGCCGGCGATGAAGACATACGTCACCGCCGGCTCGCCGCCGCCCGCTGGCTCCATGCCGTCCGCTGGCTCCATGCTCACACCTCGTAGTCGGTGCCCACGCCGTCGAAGCGCAGGCGGTCCTGGATGTGGACCCGGTTGTCGTTCTTGTCGAAACCGGTCAGCAGACCCGTCTCCATCAGTCGGATGACGATCTGGCTGCTCACATCCTGCCTTCCGGCGTCACCAAGCTGCCGGATCAGGGCCCGGTAACCGACCCGGTCCTTGAGGAGTTCCTCGAAGACGAGCCAGTGTTCTTCCTCCAACGGATATTTGATCATGTCCTGGCCCAGCTCGTTCCCGATCACCAGCTTGCGTTCCAGCCGGAAACTCAGCGGCTCGACCTTGTAGTAYGGCCGCAGCAGGACCTCGTCGCCGTTCCAGCGCAGCCAGGTGATGCGGTTCAGCTGCTTGGTCAGGTGGGTGATCCAGCGGACCCGCGCGCCGTTGAGTTCGTCGTCGCTGAACTCGTCGCTGAGATCCATGCGCTTGTGCCGACCGATGGAGATCATCGTGGCGGCACGGTCCCGGAAGCCCGCGACCGACCGGGCTGTGTCGGTGTCGTCGTCGCCCGCGGCCAGCCGTTCGAACCATCGTTTGCGGTTCAGCCGGTCGTCGTCCGACTCGCTGATCCGGCGGCGCAGCCAGAACTCCGACTCCGGCTCGGTGAACGAGGCGAACGTGTAGAACGACGCCAGGAACTCGTGGTACTGCTCGTAGGTTTCCCGGTAGCTGCGCCCGTACCACTGGTGGACGGCGTCCAGTTCGTCCTCGTGCGCGATGATCCGATCGATCGCGGCGGCCGCCGAGACGGCGGACTGGGTGGCCAGGTGGACGCCCTGGGAGAACAACGGGTCGGTGAAGCAGGCGGCGTCCCCGCAGAGGAAGAACCGGTCCCCGGAGAACACCTCGGAGTCGTAGGACCAGCCGATCCCGATCTACACCACGCAGGGGGACTCACCCTAGCCGCCGATGAGGATCAGGTTCAGGAAGGTCGGGCTGGTGGGCAGCAACCGGATCCGGTATCGCTCGATCAGCGCGCAGATCTCCTCCGGCGTCCGCTGCCGCGGCACGATCGCGGTGTTGCCCGCGCGCAGCGCGCCGAGTAGCGAGTTGATGCCGCCGATGTGGTCGAACAGCAGGAACATGAGGATGTTGGCGGGCCGACCGCCGGTGCGCGCCCGTTTCCCGAGCTTGTCTTCCATGATCGCGTCTAGGTTGTGCAAGATCGCCTTCGGGGTGCCGGTGCTGCCGCTGCTGAGCAGCACCAGCCCGGCGGCACCAGCCGCGGCGAGTCGCTCGTGGGCACCGCCGGCCGGTGCCGCCGCCTGGACCGCCGGCACCGGATCGATCACGACCGTGGATCCTTCGGCCGCTGCGTCGACCCGGACGATCTGCTACTTAGAAGATCCATCTGTGGGGTAGGGCGTTGCGTCGGCCTTTGCGGGGGGTCAACGGCTCCGCGGGACGAACAGGTGCGCCGCACCCGCGTCCGTCGAACGTCTTGGCGACGGCGGTTGCCAGGATTTCAGCGCAAGGGCGGGTGCTTCGATGRCATACCAGCTTGCGAGGGCGGCGAGGGAGGTGACRGCGAGGGAGGCCGCGATGTGCACGACGACGGCACCCGTACCGATACCCGCATCGACCCCGGCTTCGAGCAGGAGCAGTTGCAGCGGCCAGGCGTAGACGTAGATGCCGTAGGACAGATCGCGGCGCGCCCCCACCCGCGACAGCCCCCGTCCGGTTCCGGCGTACAGCAGCAGGTAGGCCAGCGGGGCCAGGGCGAGGGGCCGGTAGGCGTGGGGGATGAGCAGGCCCGCGGCGAGCAGGGCGGCGGCGGCGATGAGTAGGGCCCGGCTGCGCGGGATGCGGTCGGCGTAGAGGAACATCGCCGCCCCGATGAGGAAGACGGCCGTGTACTTCAGGATGTGGGAGTCGGTGAGCCGGTTGGCGCCGAGGAGCGCCCCGCCGACGGCGAGCAGCCACCCGCCGACGGCGAGGGTGAGGACGAGCCCGYGGCGGCGGCGCAGGATCCCCACCGTGCCGAAAACGCCGACCATCAGGTAGCACAGCGCTTCGAAGAACAGGGTGTGCAGGGGGCCGTCCACGGCCTGCCCGGCGCGTAGGTCGCCGATGTTGAACTGGTTCATCTTCAGCGCCGCGTTGACGAGCAGGTAGCGGACCGCCGAGTCATGGCCGGTCCAGGGGTAGCCGGCGGTGGTGCCCCGGTTCAGGCGCCACAGCAGTGGACCGATCGCGACGGCGGTCAGCGCGAGGCAGACCCAGAAGGCGGGCACGACCCGCAGGAACCGGTGCCAGAGGAAACGGGCGGTGGATGGTGCCCGCAGGTGGCTACGGATGATCAGGAAGCCGCTGAGGAGGAAGAAGCCGTCCACGGCGAACGTGCCGAGGTCGGGGGCACCGGGCAGACGTGTCAACGGGTCCGGTTCTCCCCGGACGAACAGCCATGAGTGGGACACGAGCACCGCGCCGGCCAGGATGAGACGCAGCGCGTTGAGGTTGTTGCGGTGAGGATCGAAGGCCGCGGCCAGCGTGCCGGCCCTGGGTGTGGGTACGGGTATCGGCTCCGCTGTGGGGCTTCGCTGGTGGGGGACCCGGCGGGGAGACCTGGCGAACGGTGGGTGCTGATCGGTCATGCGGTGTGGTCCCTTTCCTCCGGACGTTCCTTTCCCACCGAACATCCGTTTTCCGTGGACATCCGGCGCCGGTGACGCTGCTCGATCGCCGGCCTCGTGGGCGATCACGCACCGACACCATTCAACCCTAACGTAAGGGTAGTGTTTACTGTGTGTGTCATGAGGTATACGAAAGCAACATCCGGTGACGTGTTCCGATCGGACCACYGTTTCCCTGTGCCGCGTGGTCCTGCCGGCGGCCCCGTCCCTCCCCGGGTCAGGAGCTCGATACGTCGTTCTGTCCGAAGCCGGTCCGATAGTCAGGGCACGTGAGTGGTCAGGGCACGTGGCTGGTCACAGCAGGTGCACGTCACCCGGAATGCCGGCCGGGTGCGCATCGGCCGGTCGGGCGCGGGCGACGCTTGACGACGTCAACGTTCGTCCGAGCGTATGTCTGGCGCGGGGAACGGCGATCCGAACCGTGCCCGATCAGGCTGGTGCGGCCGGGGACCTGCGGCCGGGCATCGAGCCCCGTAGGCACCATCGCGCCGAGCACGGGCGACATGGGCGACCCACAGCACGAAGCGGCCAGCGTCCTTGACCACGACCGAGTCGGTCTACGGCCGCAGCTCGACCCATGGCCATAGCTTGGTCCATAGCACGTGCCACACTGGAGTGTATGGCTACGACATCTATGCAGCTGGACAGCGGGCTACGCGACGAACTGGCGGAGATCGCCGAGCGGGACTTCCATGGCGTGCCGCTGGGCGAGGCGGTCCGGCGCCTGGTCAAGGAACACAAGATCAGCCGCATCATGCGGCGGTACGAGGAGCTGCGCGCCGACCCCGAGGAGTGGGCCAGCTACCGGGCCGAGGCGCGGCTGACCGACGACGCGGCCGGCGACGGCCTGCCGGATGCACGTGAGGAGTATCCGGAGTACCACCGGTGAGCCGGGCGCTGAGACTCGCGTCCTGGCAGGTGTGGCTGGTGGACTTCGGTCAGCCGATCGGGCACGAGCAGGGCGGCCCGCGCCCGGCCGTGGTGGTCGGCTCGGCGACGCACTGCCGGTTCCCGATCGACATGGCCCTCGTGGTGCCCCTGACCGCGCGGGACCGGGGCCTGGACCATCACGTGCGCATCGACTCGCCCGAGTCCGGCCTGGACCGGCCGAGCTGGGCGCGCACCGAGGAGATCACGGCGGTATCCACCCAACGGTTCACCCGGTCCACACCGCTGGGCACCGCGTCGGCCACCGAAATCGCCAAGCTGGGCGAGTGGCTACGCGAGATGGTCGCCTTCTGCTGACCCGCCGCCGCGGGCACGGCTGGCGAGCCGCGCAGGTTCGCCACGTCAACCCCCGTCCCATTCAGCCCGACATCAGCGTTGCCGCCGCAGCGTCCAGAACAGCCAGTTCCCGGTGGCCGCGCACGTGGCCACGTCCCAGCCCTGGCCGCCGAGGTCGGACAGTACCGTGACCAGCTCGTCGTAGCTGCCGGGGAACATCCGCTCCTTACCCCGGGGCATGTTGACCCGGATGGACCCCTGGTCCCACAACCATTCCACCGTGGCGAACTCGTAGGTGAAGATCGTTTCCCCCGCTCCGGTCGGTTGCAGCAGAGGATAACGGCCTTGAGGGTAGCGGCTTTCCGGGCCCGAGCAGCAGACCGACCAGGCCCGCTGCCTCACTGTCGTCACCAACGCGATCATCACAGCGAAAATGCTGGCCGGGCTGGCAGTTCTGCGCCCCTGATCTGGCTGGCCGCCGCTACCAGGTAGCCGGGGTTCGATACGGGTACGCGAACGTACCCGTATCCTGTGGGGTGGGTGAAAGGAGGCTGTCCATGGCGGATGCGAATGTGCGGATTCCGGCGGAGGCGCGGGATCGGCTGGCTGAGGTGGCGGCGGCGGAGGGGCTGTCGTTGCGGGCGTATCTGGCCCGGTTGGCGAGCACGCTGCTGACGCCAGCGGAGCGGGCTGAGCGCGCCGAGCGGGCGCGGGCGGTGCTGCGGGAGTGGAGTGGTTACGACCCGACGGAGGAGGAGGCCGCGCAGGCCGACGCCGAGCTGGACCGGCGGCTGGCACGGGCGTTGGGACGGTGAGCGACGCGCTGCATGTGGTGCTGGACGAGACCGCGATGGTCTCGGCCGGCTACGGCAACGTGCTGGCCTCCCGGCTGATCCAACGCGCTCACACCGGGCCGAGGCACTTTCTGTACGCGCCGGCGTGTGCGCTGGTGGAGGCGGACCGGGCCCGGCCGGGGACCGCCGAGCACATCGCCGCGCTGCCCGCGGTGACGATCGTGGAGCTGGACCTGGCGGCCGCGCTCGCGGTGGCCCGTGATACCGGGTGGGCGCCGGCGCACGTGCGGTACGCGGCCGAGCCCGCCCCGGAGCGTCCCGAGGGCGCGGTGATCGCGACGGCGGCGCCGGACCGGTGGGCGGGTCAGCCGGTGCGCCTGTTGGATCTCCGCCCGTGAGCTGGTCCGGCCCGGATGGGGCGAGCACGACGGATGTCGCCTCGGCCGGGTCCGTGAGGGCCGCGGGAGTGGCAGTCGGTCACGATCTAGCGCCGATCGTCACGGCGCCAGGCCAGGGTGAGCTGGTGAGGAACCACGATGTGTCAGTCCCCGGTCGCACCCGACGGCATGCCGTGCGACGGTAACGAGGGGACGGGGCAGCCACCGGCCCGGCGGCTCCACCGCGGCCAACACCCGTCTTGGCGCCCGYGGGCGGGTCGTGGCCGCCGCCGTCACGGCGAGAAGACGAAAAGGGGAGCCGGGAGGGTTCGGCAGACGCTCGCTCACCTACCTCGGGTACGGGCTGCGCGACATTTCCGGCGGTAAAGCTCGCTGACGCCACCCGGCCGGGTGAGGGCGAGTTCCTGGAACGAGGCCTATATGCATGCTCATGCTGGCAGGTGGGCGCAAGCGCCACGCACTCGACCGAACCGGAGAGCGGAGGCCAGATGCGCCCGTCCCGATCAGCCCGTATACCACGCCCATTCCTTGCTGCCGTGCTTGCGGTAAGCCTGCCGCTGCTGACCGGTATATCAGGGTCGGGCTTGTCTGGGTCCGCCGCCGCGGCCACCCGGACAAAGCTAACCTGGAAACCGTGTGAGAACGGGTTGGAGTGCGCGACTCTGCCCGTTCCGTTGGACCACGCCAGGCCTGCCGCAGGCACGATCAACCTGGCGTTGATCCGTGCTCCGGCTCGCCAGCCACACCGGCGGATCGGCTCGCTGGTGATRCTGGCCGGTGGGCCGGGCCAGTCGGGAGTCGGGTTCATCCGCGACTGGCTGGGCTTCTTCGGCGCGTCGTTGCGCGACCGTTTCGACATCRTCGGGTTCGACCAGCGGGGTGTCGGTGGGAGCGCGCCGGTCCGTTGCAGCAGCGGGCAGGATAATGATCCGCCGGCCGCCACCTCCCCGTTCGCGATCGACTCCCGCGCTTCCCGCGCTGGGAGTGAGGATGACGACGTGTACCAGGAGCTGGTTGACGACAGGCGTCAGTGGGCGCAGGGCTGTGTACGGTTCAGCGGCGCTGAACTGCCGTATCTGTCGACCGAGGCCGCGGCCCGGGATCTTGATCTGCTGCGAGCCGCGCTCGGCGAKGACAAGATCACCTCTTACGGGGGATCCYACGGCACCGTGCTGGGCGCCACCTACGCCAGCATGTTCCCGACCCGGATCCGGGCGCTGGTGCTGGACGGCGTAGAAGATCCGAACGTGTGGATGAACCAACCGCAGGAGGACCTACGCCGAATGGCGCAGGGCTTCGAGACCGCGCTGGGCGCATTCCTCGCCGACTGCAAGGCCCGGCCCAACTGTGGCTTCGGCCACGGCGACCCGGCCGGCGCCTTCGACCGCCTGGTCGAACGGCTCATCGAGAAGCCGATCCCGGCCGGCGGTAAGGACACCGGCGCCGCCCRCACGCTCAACTGGGTGACCGCCATGATCGGGGTCCGGTCCGCGCTGTACTCCCATGCCATGTGGCCGCGGCTCGCGGAAGCATTGGCACTGGCCGACGACAACAACGACGGTTCCAAGCTGCTCTCCTTCGCAGCGCAGGACCCGATCGGGGCCATCCTCCCCTTGCCGTACAGCACCTCCACCAGCGCCGATGTCGCGCATACGGCCATCGCCGCGCATACGGCCATCACCTGCGCCGACAAGGTCTTCCCGACCGTGGGCGCCTACCAGCGACTTGCTGACGAACTCAACCGCGAGAGTCCCCATTTCGGCTTGCTTTCTGGTCTCGGTGCCCTTGCCTGTGTGGTCTGGCCGGTTAAGGCTGCCTCCCGCTACACCGGACCGTTCCACGCCACCGGCGCTGCGCCGATTCTCCTCGTCGGCAGCACCGGCGACCCGGCAACGCCCTACTCCGGGGCTGTGTCCCTCGCCCGTCAACTCGCCAACAGCGTGCTGTTGACATGGCGCTCCTACACGCACACCGCCTACTTCCAGGACAGTGGCTGCGTCCGCCAGGCTGTCGAGCGTTACCTGGTCGACCTGATACTCCCGAAGCGCGGTACGATCTKCCCTGACGTCCCGACAGCGGCGGGCTCTTGAGTCTCGGTCTTCTCTCGGTCTGCGCGATTCAGCGTCTTCGCGATTCAGCGTCTTCGTGATTCAGGGCCTTTGCGATTCATGGCCTTTGCGATTCAGGCTCACCGTGAGGATTATCCGGAAAGGCGACGACTTCGCCGGTGCGCGGGCCGGCGTAACGGTCGCCGGCCCCGGTCGGCGCACAGCGGGGCGCGGGCGAGTGGAGCGCGGCACGCGAAGATCGTCCCGGCGAGACCGGGCGGGCCGGCCGCCGCGGGGGTGATGACCGGGTCGACGACCGGGAGGCCCGCCGGTGGGGAGGCGGTCGCCGTGCCGCCGACATGCCCCAGCCATTGACAGACGTCTATGTTTGCGGTCATCCTCGGCCCGCAAGAACATAGATGGGTGTCGATGTAAGGGGTGGGCTGGATGGCCAGGGTGCAGTTGGCGTTGAACGTCTCGGACGTGGACGCGGCGGTGGAGTTCTACACGACGCTGTTCGGGGTCGGGCCGGCGAAGCGGCGGGCGGGATATGCGAACTTCGCCGTCGACGTGCCGCCGTTGAAGCTGGTGCTGATCGAGAACCCGGACGCCCGCGGCGCGGGGGTGGCGGGGGCGTTGAACCATCTCGGGGTGGAGATCGAGACCTCGCAGGAGGTCTCGGCCGCCGCCAGCCGGCTGCGGGAGGCGGGGCTGGTGACGGCGGTGGAGGAGAACACCGCCTGCTGCTACGCGCTGCAGGACAAGGTGTGGGTGGATGATCCGGACGGTGCGCCRTGGGAGATCTACACGGTGCTCGCCGATATCGCCGAGGGCGCGGGCCCGCAGCTGCGCACCGTGGAACCGGGGGCCGGGGGTGCTCCCGGGTCGGCGTGTGACTGTGGGCCGGTGTGCGCTCCCACGGTGCCGGCGGTGACGATCGAGCCGGCCACCGCCGGCACCGGTCACTGAGAGCGAACGGTGACAGACAACGGGGAGGGCCGGCCGCCGCTGGTGCGGCGGTTGGCCGCCGAAGCGCTGGGCGCCATGCTGCTCGCCGCGTTGGTTGTCGGGTCGGGGATCGCCGCGGCGCAGCTCAGCCCGGACCAGACAGGCCTGCAGCTGGTCGAGAACGCCGCGGCGACCGCCGCCGGCCTCTACGCGATCATTCTGATGGTTGGGCCGGTGTCCGGGGCGCATGTCAACCCGGTGGTCACGGTGGTTGACGCCGCGTTTGGGGGGCTGTCGTGGCGGGACGCCGTCGCCTACCTGCCCGCCCAGATCCTCGGCTGCGTCGCCGGGGCGGTGCTGGCGAACCTGATATTCGACCGGTCGGCGGTGTCGATCTCCACGCATCACCGGGCGTCCGGGGCGCATCTGCTCGCCGAGGTCGTCGCGACCGCCGGCCTCATCCTGCTGATCTTCGCGCTGGTGCGGTCCGGGCGGGGTGAGCGGGCACCGGCCGCGGTCGGCGCCTACATCGGCGCGGCCTACTGGTTCACCAGTTCCACCAGCTTCGCGAATCCGGCGATCAGCATCGGGCGGATGTTCTCCGACACCTTCGCCGGGATCGCCCCCGCCTCGGTGCCCGCGTTCATCGCCGCCCAGGCGGTGGGCGGCGCGGTCGGCTACGGGCTGGTGCGGCTGCTCTACCCGCCGACTCCCGCCGGCCCGGCGCAGGCCGCCGGGGTGCTGCTCACCCACCCGGACAGCGCCGTGGCACCCAACGGCGCCGCCCCTTCACGTCTTCCTGGAGGTGTCTCGTGATCGACCTGGGCAACCCGACCGGAAAGGACACCGTCGTGTCTGCGAAGCCCTCGGTGCTGTTCGTCTGCGTCCACAACGCCGGCCGTTCCCAGATGGCCGCCGGCTGGCTGACCCGTCTCGCCGCCGGGAAGATCGAGGTCCGCTCTGCCGGCTCCATACCCGCCGACCGGATCAACCCCGTCGCCGCCGCCGCGATGGCCGAGGTCGGCATCGACATCACCGCCGAAACCCCGAAAATCCTCACCGTTGACGCCGTCGAGGCCTCTGACGTCGTCATCACCATGGGCTGCGGCGACACCTGCCCCGTCTTCCCCGGCATCCGCTACGAGGACTGGGCACTCGACGACCCCGCCGGCCAGGATCTCGACGCCGTCCGACCCATCCGCGACGACATCCGCGCCCGCGTCGAAAAACTCATCGGGGAACTCCTGTCTGCCGCCTGAGCACGCCAGGCCGGGCAGGCCGGCACCCGCCCGGCCTGGCGGCTGCCGGCATCCTGGTGGGGGCTGACGACGTCCGGCGGTAGCGGTGAACCGGTGGCGGTGAACCGGTGGCGGTGAACCGGTGGCAGTGAAGCCGGTATGGTGTGACGGCGGCGGCTTTCGGTCACCGCGCGGCGGTGGGGCCCGCCGGACCCGAACCGCGGCAGCGCGCCGCCAACGGTCCCTACCTGTGACAAGTCATGCCTGGCTGGCCCGGGTGTCGCGCAGGTAGGGGGCGGGCGTGGACGACACCGAGCAGACGGTCGGTGCACCGACCGACCCTGATGGCACCGACCCTGATGGTGATGGGCCTGTCCCGGTGCGGCGCCGGCAGCTTCGTCACGCGCCGGTCGCGGTCCTGCTGCTGGCGGTGATATCGGCCGGTGGGGCGGTGGGGGCATGTGCCCGGTACGGGGCGTCGCTGGTGTGGCCGACGATGCCGGRCACGTTCCCGTGGACCACCTGGGCGGTGAACACGGCCGGTTGCGCGGCGATCGGTGTGCTGATGGTGCTGATCACCGACGTGCGGACGGTGCATCCGCTGGTCCGCCCGTTCCTGGGCACCGGGGTGCTGGGSGGGTTCACCACCTTCTCCACGTATGCGCTCGAYGCGCAGCGGCTGGTGGACGGCGGGCGGACCGGGCTGGCACTGGCGTACCTGGTGCTGAGCGTCCTCGCCGCGCTGGGCGCGGTGTGGGCGGCGGCGGCTGCGATGCGATGGTTCGTGGCGAGGACGCGACGGGTCGCGGGAAGGCGGGCGTGATGAGGTTGAGCGGCCGGGCGTTGCGGCTGACGGTGTTCGTCGGGGAGAGCGACGTGTGGCATCACCGGCCGCTGGCCAGCGAGATCGTGCACCGGGCGCACCGCGCCGGGCTGGCCGGGGCGAGCGTGTTCCGGGGCGTGGAGGGGTTCGGCGCATCCTCGATCGTGCACACCGCCCGGCTGCTGTCGCTGAGCGAGGACCTGCCGGTGGCGGTGGTCATCGTCGATGACGAGCAACGGGTACGGGCCTTCCTCCCGCAACTCGATGAACTCGTCACCGAGGGGCTGGTCATCCTCGACGAGGTCGAAGTGATCCGCTACGTCGGCCGGGAGGCGAGTCGGTGAACTGGCTGCTGGTGATCGCCGGGGCCGCGGCCGGTGCGCCGCTGCGCTATCTGACCGACCGGGCGGTGCAGACCCGACACGACACGGTCTTTCCCTGGGGTACGTTCACCGTCAACGTCACGGCCAGTCTGCTCCTCGGCCTGGTCGCCGGCGCCGCGGGCGCGGGCGCGCCGCCGGCGTGGGTGGCGTCGGAGCAGGTGGTGTCGCTGGTGGGGACCGGGCTGTGCGGGGCGTTGAGCACCTACTCGACGTTCTCCTACGAAACGCTGCGGCTGGCCGAGGACGGCGCCCGGCTGCTGGCCGCGGCCAACGTCGCCGGCAGTGTGCTCGCCGCGTTCGGCGCCGCCGCTCTCGGCGCGGCCCTGGCGCGGGCGGTGTGGGGATGATCCGACCGGCGCACGGCACGAGCACAGCGCCCGCCGCCGCGGTCAGGCTACGGCCGTGGCGGTTTGTCCTGGTCTTCGGCGTGGTCAGCATGCTGGCGGACGTCGTCTACGAAGGCGCCCGGTCGGTCACCGGGCCGCTGTTGGCCTCCCTCGGCGCGTCGGCGGTCGTGGTCGGTGTCGTCACCGGGGTGGGCGAGGCCGCGGCGCTGCTGCCCCGGCTGGTCTGCGGGCCGCTGGCGGAGCGCACCGGCCGGTTCTGGGCGTGGACGATCGCCGGTTACACGCTGACCGTCGCCGCCGTGCCCCTGCTCGGCGTGACCGGCGTGCTGTGGGCGGCCGGCCTGTTGGTGATCGCCGAACGGGTCGGGAAGGCGGTTCGCAGCCCGGCCAAGGATGCGCTGCTCTCCCACGCGACCGCCGCCACCGGCCGGGGCCGCGGGTTCGCCGTGCACGAGGCGATGGACCAGCTCGGCGCGCTGGCCGGGCCGCTGCTCGTCGCCGCGGTGCTCGCCTCCGGCGCCGGCTACGGCCCGGCGCTCGGCGTCCTGGCCCTGCCCGGCCTGGGTGTCCTTGCTGTTCTGCTCTGGCTGCGGGCCCGCGTGCCCGACCCGGCCGGCTACGAGCCGGACGAGCCGCCGGCCGTGCCCGTCCCCCGTACCGGCCCGGCCCCGGCCGCCGCGCCCCGGGCCCGACTACCCCGGGCGTTCTGGACGTATGCCGGGTTCACGGCCGCGACCACCACCGGGCTGGCGACGTTCGGCGTGTTGTCCTTCCACGCGGTCACCCGTGGCCTGCTGCCGGTGGCCGCGGTGCCTGTCGTGTACGCCGCGGCCATGGGCGTCGACGCCCTCGCCGCGCTCGCGACCGGCTGGGCCTACGACCGCCACGGCCCCGGTGTGCTCGCCGTGCTGCCGCCGCTGGCCGCCGCCGTCCCGGCGCTGGCGTTCACCAACACCCCCGCGCTGGCCGTCGCCGGGACGCTGGTGTGGGGAGCGGCCATCGGCGTGCAGGAATCCACCCTGCGGGCCACCGTCGCCGACCTCGTCCCGCCCGCCCGCCGGGCCAGCGCCTACGGCGTCTTCGCCGGCGTGGTCGGCGCGACCACCGCCGGCGGCGGCGCGTTGGCCGGCGCGCTCTACGACCTGTCCATCCCCGCCCTCATCGCCGTCACCGCCGCCGTGCAGGTCGCGGCGCTGGCGCTCCTCGCGGCCAGCCGGCGCATCCGCCCCTGAGCAGGCACAACGACGCTAACGCTAATCGTCGGGCAGGAGGACGCGAGGCCCGCCCGTCCACCTCAACAGGCCTACCCACTCCACGCCCGGGCGTCCTGTCCCGGGTTCACCTGGCCGGTGTGGATCGCGCACCTGGCCGCGGGCAGCGCGTCGCAGGACGCGCGGAGCGCGGAGTTGACGGCGGCCAACGGGGAATGCCCGCTGGTCACTTCCAGGGGCCGCAGAAGGACACGCCCTTGGCGCCGGAGCGGTACAGGCAGGCGCGGACCAGAACCCGCTTGGTGTAGGCGTACTTGACGGARAAGTACCGGTAGCTCGATGTCGCGCCCTCCGGGGGAAAAACACGGCCGTCGGCGCTCACCTGCACCGCGACCTTGCGGTTGGCGGGAGCGTGGTAATGGTAGACCCAGCCTGAGACGGTGCCATGGTAGAAGCCCGGGTAGCCCTTTTGGGCAGACCAGGTCTTGGTAACGTCGGCGTACCCGTATCCGCGCTGGGTCCACAGC
The DNA here is from genome assembly GCF_001756285.1 of Frankia sp. CgMI4. Lineage (NCBI taxonomy): Bacteria > Bacillati > Actinomycetota > Actinomycetes > Frankiales > Frankiaceae > Frankia > Frankia sp. CgMI4. The sequence goes on along the minus strand of NZ_MAQZ01000046.1, from coordinate 4,417 downwards.
CGGTAGGAGGCGCGGGAGTCGGGAGTGGCCACGCTGCGGGCGACGTGGGCGGTAGTTGCCCGGGCCGGTGCTGCGCCGGTCAGGGCCAGCCCGGCGGCAAGTGCAGCGCTCGCTGCTGTGCTGACGAGGTGCTTGCGCGTCATCGGATTCCTCTCCCGATCGATGTTCGGGTCACGTCCGCTGGTGTGGTGTTAGAAGATCGTCCCTGCGCGATCCTCCGTGTTCAGGTTATGCGGTGAGTGGTCGTGGTATCACGGCTATCTTGTGCGTGTCGTGTGAGTCCGTCGCCGGCCGGGTCGGATTTGGCGAGGATTTCCAGCCTGATGTAGCAGTGAGAGCCTGTCAGATTTTTGCGTAGGGGCTCTTCCAGCGTTCCKCTATCTACCGGCCCGTGTTCTTCGAYCGGCTGGCGGTGAAGGCACCAGTCTGCCCGGTTTCGTGATCCGGATCCGCCGATTCGGGTATTCCAGCTCGGGTAGGGTCGGATGCAAGGAGCGGGCAACCTCCTTGCCTTTGCCTTTTGCAGCCGGTGCCGGTCAGCTGCGTGCCTCGTCCTGGTCGAACCGCTCTGTGTCAGGATGGTTGACGGTGGCGGGGTGGCGGGGTGGCGGGGTGGCGGGGTGGCGGGATGCGACGGACAGACGGAGGGCCAGATGTGGAGTTCTCGATCAGCCGGGCAGGTCGCAGGCGTGGCCCGGTGAGCGGCCCGCCGCTCGTGCGGGCMCTGCGGCTTCCGGACGGCTGCCGGGTACGCGGCCGCGGTCTGCGCCGCCCGCTACCGAGGGGACCGGTGCCTGACTTCGGCCTCTACCTGGGAACCAGCCGTCTTCGCCGCCGCCACGACGGGGAGCTGGACTGGCYGCGCACGTGGATCGACTGGCCCGACTTCCTCCTGTCCCCGTGACCAGGACCAGGCCGCCCGGCACATCCGGGCGCTGCACGAGCAGGCACGGGCCGGCACGGCGGTCGAAGTCGCCTGCGGGGGCGGCGTCGGCCGCACCGGCACCGTCCTTGCCTGCCTCGCCGTTCTGGCCGGACTGGACCCACCGGACGCTGTCGCCTGGACCCGGGAACACCATCACCACCGGGCCGTCGAGACCCCCTGGCAGCGCCGTTGGGTGACCCGGTTCCCGAACCGTTGACCGGGCTGCTCGCCTGGCCTGGAAGACGCTCCAGGGTGCCGCCCGCCACTCGTACGCACCGACGGGGTGTTGTCGGGGGCGTTTCGCCCGGACGGGCACACCGCTGGCCAGCGGCGGCAACGAGCGCACCGTGCGGCTGTGGAACGTCGGATAGCCACAGGATGATTTTGTCTGAGAATTCGATGGGGCTGCGGTGGGCTGTTTGCTGGGTGCCGGGCCGTGTCTGGGATGATGGTGGGGCGTTGCCCGGTCGACGTCGGCTGTCTCTGGTGCGGACGAGCCCGTGTTTGAGTATGGCGGCGGAGGCCTGGGGCACTTGTTCCTGCTGCCGTGAGCGCGTTCCTCAGTTTCCGTGTTCAGGCTTCCCCGGGTAACGCACCTTGGAGGGTGTTTCCTGGTTGGGAAGGGAGGTAGGGGTGGAGGTTGTGTTCCCGCGCTGCGCGGGGCTCGACGTTCATCGGGACACGGTGGCCGCGGCGGTGCGGATCCAGTCCGGGCAAGAAAACCGATCGCGGTGGGGACCGCCCTTACGGGCGGCCCCCGCACAGATCCCAGCGAGCGGAACTACCGCGCTGGGCTCCTGCCTTGGGTAGTGGCGTCAAAGCTGCGCAACCACTGCCCCTGATCGGGGATGGGCTGGTGACGGCGCCGCTTCGCCTCGGTGTTGATCTCCCGGAGATTCGCCGCCATACGCCGCTTGTCCGTGACACGCCTCACCCAGAAGAAGCCCTTCTTCCCCGTCGCACACAGGTGCGTGAAGCCCAGGAAGCTGAACGTCTCGGGCTTGCCCTCCCCACGGCGCGACCGGTTCACGGCGGCGAACCACCCGAACTCGATCAACCGGGTCTTGTCAGGGTGCAACTCCAAGCCGAACTTCGCGAACCTCTCACGGAGATCAGCAAGGAACCGCCGCGCGTCGTCCTCGGCCTGAAACCCGACGATCGCGTCATCGGCAAAACGTACGACTATGACATCTCCGTGCGCATTGTGATTCCGCCACCACTGCGCCCACAGGTCGAAGACGTGGTGCAGGTACACGTTAGCGAGCAACGGCGACGCCGAAGCCCCCTGCGGTGATCCGACCGTCGTCTCCGCCCACTCGCCGTTTTCTACCACTCCCGCACGCAACCACTTCTCGATGAGGCGCAGGAGCCGTTTGTCCGCGATCCGGTACTCAAGGAACCTGACGAGCCACTGATGGTTGAGGCTCGAAAAGAACTCCTTAATATCAAGATCAAGAACCCAGTTCACCCTCTTCCGCTGGATACCGACCGCGAGCGCGTCGAGCGCCATGTGCTGGCTACGCCCGGGCCGGAACCCGTACGAGAAGTTGACGAAGTCCTCCTCGAAGACCGCGTTGAGCACCTCGACGACGGCCCGCTGGACTATCTTGTCTTCCAGCGTGGCAATGCCGAGCGGCCGCCGCCGCCCGTCCGCCTTCGCGATGTACACCCTCCGCGAGGGACTCGCCCGGTAGCGCCCCGAGTGGATCCGGTCGTGCAGGCCGACCAGGTTGCACTGGAGGTCCTGCTCGTACTCCTCCCACGTCACCCCATCCACGCCCGGCGCGGCCTTCGGGCGAACCGCCCGGAACGCCGCCTCCAGGCGAGCCAGATCAACATGGTGGAGCAGCGCGGTGAACCGCATCTTCCTGTCCCGCCRTGCGGCTTGGCGCACACGGACCAACGGGTTTGACACGCCTGACCCGGCTCTGCGTCCGGAACGTGTTTCGCTGGCCGTGTTCCCCTTGGCCACGCCCTTTCCTCCCCCGCCTCCGCAACCACTCTCGCGGCTCTGTTCGGCTGGTTCACAGGTACTATGGGCGTGTCTGACCTCCCGCACCCGTGCATCCCAGGATTACCGCCTTGGCGTTCCCTGGACGGCCCGCCGGCCATCACACCGACGGGCGGGTACGGGATCTCCCGGTTCTCGTGCCTGAGGATTCCGTRCATGCCATGGTTCTCCGACCGCGCGGGGCCCGTCCCGAACTCGCGTCTAGCGCTCGCGACGGTGTTGCCTTCCGTGCTTTCGACCACGTCGGCGCACCCGGTCTTCTCATTTCGCGGCTCAATAGCCTGGYCTACACGTGCCCCTACCAACGCTTCAGCCGCCCCCTTGCGGAAGCAGCCACATGGCTCGGGGTCGTCGTGGATCGCTACTCCTTATCCTAAGGCCGGTTTATCCCGGCGCATCCGAAAGTCGAGGTCCGCACGTTCACCACGACCGGGGGTTCGTTAGGTCTCCTCGCGGACTGGCTGGCCCAGAACAAGGTCACGGTCGTGGGAATGGAATCAACAGGGGTTTACTGGAAACCTGTCTTCCGCCTGCTGGAAGACCAGTTCGAATGCTGGCTTCTCAACGCCGCGCATGTCCGTAACGTACCAGGCCGGAAAACGGATGTGGCCGACGCCGCGTGGCTTGCGGACCTCGTCGCRCACGGCCTGGTCCGGCCGTCGTTCGTTCCCCCGAAGCCGTTCCGGGACCTGCGCGACCTCACCCGGGCGCGGCGCACGGTCGTGGAGGAGAAGACCCGCGAGGTCCAGCGGCTGGAGAAGCTGATGCAGGACGCCGGGGTGAAACTCACCAGCGTCGCCTCCCAGCCGCTGGGAGTCTCCGGCCGGGCGATCCTGGAGAAGATGATCGCCGGGGAGCGGAACCCCGAGTATCTGGCGGAGCTGGCCCGCGGCCGGCTCCGCGGGAAGATCCCGGCGCTGAAAGTGCAGCCCGCTGGTCAACCGGGCCAGCACCTGCACATAGAGCGTGTCTCGTGTGGCCGCTCCGGTGGTCATCGGCGATCGTGGACGCGGCCAGCCTGCGGGCAAAAAAAGGGGAAGCCTGACCGGTCCGAACCCGGTCGACCGCGGCAAACCGGGCTCGAAGATCCATGTCCTGACCGACGCGGGCGGGCTGCCGCTGGTCGTGGCGGTCTCCCCGGCGAACCCGCACGACAGCGGGGCCTTCGTCCCGCTGGTGGCCAGCATCCCGGCGATCCGTTCCCGCCGTGGCCCGCGGCGGCGCCACCCGGCCACGCTGCGTGCGGACAAGGCCTACGACCAGCCGGAACGACGGCGTTTCCTGCGCCGGCACGGGATCGCGGTGCGGATCGCCCGCCGTGGTGTGGACAGTACCGAACGCCTCGGCCGGCACCGGTGGAAAGTCGAGAGAACCCTGGCCTGGCTCGGTGGCTACCGCCGTCTCACCATCCGCTACGAACGCAACGGCTACAACTTCCTCGGGTTCCTCTGCCTGGCTGCCGCGATCACCTGCTGGAAGAA
>NZ_MAQZ01000045.1:0-44397 GCF_001756285.1 Frankia sp. CgMI4 | reverse complement strand
ACGATCGGCACCCCGAGCAGGTCGAACCCACTGCGTTCCGGGGAGTCGTGACTGTGCCGGCCGGGCGAGCGGTCGAGCACGACACCGACGACCGACCAACCCGACGTCGGATCCCGCTGGGCCAGCCGGACCAACGCCGCCGCGGAGTCCCCCGCCCCGACCACCAGCACCCGGTGCAGGCAGCGGCCCGCCCGGCGCATCCGGTGCAGGTAGCCGCGCGCGGTGGCGCGGCCGGCCACGGTCAGCAGCAGCGCCGTCGGGAAGGCGATCAGCACGTAGGCACGCGCGAGCTCGGCCTTGGTCGCATAGGACAGGACGGCCACCACCGCGGTGAGCTGCGCGGCGGCGTTGAGGACCCGGCGGAACTCCTCCGAGCCGCTGCCGAGGAACCGGCTCTCGTACGCCCGGCTCAGGTACATCGACAACACCCACGCGACGGGCAGCAGGATCGACATGGCGACATACGGCGTCGCGGAGACCGGCTTCAGGTCGAACTCAACCAGTCCGCCGAACCGGACCAGGTAGGCCACTCCCGCCGCGACCACGCAGGCGGCCGCGTCGGAACCCACGAGCAGCCAGCCGTACGGCCGTTCCCAGCGAACCTTCGCCCGGTAGTCGACGACACCGTCGGATGTTCCGTCCGCGCCGGGGCCCGCGCCCACCTCGTACCCGTCGTACCGGGCGGGCTCATCGGCCCCGTCCAGCGGTTTCGGGATGGCATCCGTGCCCGGCCCCGCGGCCAACCCCACCTGTGCATGGCTGAAGACAGTGTCCGTCACCTGGCAGACCCCCCACGGCCGCAACATCTTCGGACCGACGACGACGGGGGGAGCGCTGCTTGGCGCCGACCACGCGTGTCACCTGCGTATCGACGTGCCCAGGCCTGGTGCCGAGCCCCCGAACCCGCCGCACCACCGGCCATCCGGACCCCCCATCCGACCGGCACCGCACATACGCGAGTAACTCTAACGTGCCGAGATAGGAGGATCCACGACGTCAACCCCGATGACTCATACGCGTAACAAAAATCGCGACTAGGCGGTCAAGGGACACGACAGTCAGGAGACACAACAGTCAGGAGACACAACAGTCAGGAGACACCGGACAGGTACGCCCGTAGCAGCCGCTCGGCCTCGTCGATCGCGGCGAGCTCGACGTACTCGTCCCGGGCATGGGCCAGGTTGGGATCGCCCGGCCCGTAGTTGAGCGCCGGGATCCCGAGCTCGGCGAAGCGCGCCACGTCCGTCCAGCCGTACTTCGCCACCGGCACACGACCGGTGGCGGCGACGAACGCCGCCGCGTGCGGGGCGGCGAGCCCGGGCAGCGCCCCGCCGACGAGATCGGTGACCTCGACGTCGTAGCCACCCAGCACCTCGCGAACATGCGCCACCGCCTCGTCGGGGCCCCGGTCCGGAGCGAACCGGAAGTTCACCGTGACCTGGCACCGGTCGGGGATCACGTTGCCCGCCACCCCACCGTCGATCCGCACCGCGCAGAGCCCCTCACGGTAAGTGCAGCCGTCCAGCGTCACCGTCCGCGCCCGGTAGCCGGCGAGGCGGYGGAGCAGATCGCCGGCCTTGTGGATGGCGTTGTCCCCGAGCCACGACCGGGCCGAGTGCGCCCGGGTGCCGGGAAGCGTCACGACCACCCGCAGGGTGCCCTGGCAACCCGCCTCGATCTCGCCGGAGGTCGGTTCCATCAGGATGGCCAGATCCGCATCCAGCCAGTCCCGGTGCCGGGCGGCGAGCCGACGCAGYCCGTTGCGGGCCGCCTCGACCTCCTCGTGGTCATAGCAGACCCAGGTGACGTCGTGGCTCATCGCGCCGGGCGTGGCGACCGGGAGCGTGGCCGCGAGCCGCAGCGCGACCGCGACCCCTGCCTTCATGTCCGACGTCCCGCAGCCGTAGAGCCGCCCGCCCACCACACGCGAGGGCAGGTTGCCCGCCAGCGGAACGGTGTCCAGATGGCCGGCAAGCAGGATCCGGCCGGGCAGCCCCAGCTCGGTCCTGGCCACCACGGCGTCACCGTCCCGGTCAACCCGCAGCCCGTCCACCGCGGTGAGCGCCTTCTCCACCGCGCCCGCGAGGGCGGCCTCGTCCCCACTCACCGAGGGCACGTCAACCAGCGCCCGGGTCARCTCGCCGACGGGCGCCGTGAGGTCGAGGCTCATGCCGTCACACCCTACGGTCACCGGGCCAGCGGATCGTTAACCGGCGATAAGATCATTAACCGGCGACAGGACGCCAGCCGGCAACAAGATCGTTAGCCGGCGACGCCATGCTCCCGCAGGATGTCGTTCAACGCCAGCTTGTCGTGGATCTCGCCCTCGGCGAGCGTCCGCAGCACCAGGATGCAGGGCATCGCGAACTCTCCGCCCGGGAACGACTTCACCCGGTTGGAACCGACCGCGACCGCCCGCTCCGGGATCTCCCCGCGCGGGTACTCCGCGCCGGTCGCGGCGTCGAAGACATGGGTGGAGGCGGTCAGGATCGCCCCGGCGCCGAGCTTGGCCCCGCGGCGCACCCGYGCGCCGTCCACCACCATGCAGCGACTGCCGACGAAGGCGTCGTCCTCGACGACGACGGGGACCGCGTTCGGCGGCTCCAGGACCCCGCCGAGCCCGACCCCACCGGACAGGTGCACGTTGCGGCCGACCTGGGCGCAGGATCCGACCGTGGCCCAGGTGTCGACGAGGGTGCCGGCGCCGACGTAGCCGCCGATGTTGGTGTAGCTCGGCATGAGGACGGCCCCGGGCTCGACGTGCGCGCCCCAGCGCACGATCGCGCCCGGTACCACCCGCACGCTGTCGAACCGGGTCTTGAGCGGCACCCGGTCATGGAAGTGGAAGTCGCCCGCGGACGACTCGACCATGGCGAGAACCTTGAAGGACAGCAGGATCGCCCGCTTGGCCCGCTCGTCAACGGCGACCGAGCCGTCCACGGTGACCGTGGCGACCCGGGCCACTCCCGCATCGATGGCGTCGACGGCGGCCACCACGATCTTGCGGGCGTCGGCGTCGGCGGGGGTCAGCTCCGCCCGCCGTTCCCACAGTTCGTCGACGGCGGGATCGATCGGAGAGTCGAGGGATGTGTTCGAGGCGCTCACAAGCCCGACCCTACGAGGTGACCCCGGCCGCACGAGATGGCGGGGCCGCGGATCCGGGCCGGGTGCTAACGGATGTCCGGCTCGGCACCCCCATAGCTGCCCTGAGTGACCGGCTGACCGTAGTCGGGCCGAGCGCCATGGCCGGGCCGAGCGCCATGGTCAGGCCGAGCGCCATGGTCAGGCCGAGCGCCACGGCCGGGCCGAGCGCCATGGCCGGGTCGAGCGCCATGGCCGGGCTGCCCCGTGGCGGCGACCGGCGACAGCATCGTCATCCGCTCGGGAACGGTCGCCACCTGCGAGTCCGCGGCGGTCAGGGCGATCCGGACGTGATACCGGCCAGCCTCCCCGTAAAACGTCCCGGGCGCGACGAGTATCCCGACCTCGGCCAGCGCGTCCACCGTGGCCCAGGCCTCCTCACCCCGGGTTGCCCACAGGTAGAGGCCGGCCTCGCTGTGATCGATGGTGAAACCCGCGACCGCGAGCGCCGCCGCGAGGAYGGCCCGCCGGTTGGCGTAGCGCGCCCGCTGATCCGCCACATGCATGTCGTCGGCGTACGCAGCCGCCATGGCGGCCTGCACGGGCGTCGGCATCATGAAGCCGGCGTGCTTGCGGACCGCGAGGAGACCCTCGACCAGGGCCGGGTCACCGGTGACGAACCCGGCCCGGTAGCCCGCGAGGTTGGACCGCTTCGACAGCGAATGCACCGCCAGCAGTCCCTCGTGGGAGCCGCCGCACACGTCGGGGTGCAGCACCGAGACGGGCCGGCTCTCCCAGCCCAGCTCGATGTAGCACTCGTCGCTGGCGACGATCACACCGCGCTCCCGCGCCCAGGTGACCACGGCGCGCATCTCGTCGACCGTGAGCACCCGCCCGGTCGGGTTCCCCGGCGAGTTCAACCAGATCAGGGTCACCCCGTCGGCCGGGCCCGCCACCGGTTCGCAGCGGGCGAGCAGCGCGCCGACCTCGTAGGTTGGATAGGCCGGGGTCGGCACCCACACCCGGTCACCGGGTTCGAGCCCGAGCTGACCGGGGAGCTGGGCCACCAGTTCCTTCGTCCCGAGCACGRGCAGCACCGCGCCCGGGTCGACGAGCACGCCGAGCCGGCGGGCCAGCCAGCCGGCCGCCGCCTCGCGCAGCTCCGGGGTACCCGCGGTCAGCGGGTACCCCGGAGCGTCAGCGGAGCCGGCCAGCGCCTGCTGCACGACGGCCGGCGTGGCGTCGACCGGAGTACCCACCGAGAGGTCGACCAACCCATAGGGATGCAGCCGGGCCTTCTCCTTGAAGGAGACCAGCTGGTCCCACGGGAAGTCGGGCAGTCGCACCCGGGACCGGGCCGGTGACCGCGGGACTCCGGAGATGTTGCCGGGTCTCCCAGGGCCGCTCAGGACTCGCCCTGAGGAGCCAGCGCGGCGACCGTCGGCGGGTCGAAGTCCAGGGCGCCGACCTTAGATGCGCCGCCAGGCGACCCGAGCTCCTCGAAGAAGTTCGCGTTGGTGTCGGTGTACCCCTTCCACTGATCGGGAACGTCGTCCTCGTAGTAGATGGCCTCMACCGGRCAGACCGGCTCACAGGCAMCACAGTCGACACACTCGTCAGGCTGGATGTAGAGCATCCGTCCGCCTTCGTAGATGCAGTCGACCGGGCACTCCTCGATGCAGGCCCTGTCCTTGACATCGACGCAGGGCTCTGCGATGACGTAKGTCACCGGTTTTCCTCCTCGGGCTCACGGGCGACTGAGTCCTTAGTATCGACCTGGACAGTTCCGTGTCGACAACAAGGGCGTGCGCTGGTGGTGTATGTCGTCCGCATCACTCCGGCCGATGTYGGCGCGCGAGTTATGCTTCGCCACCGCATCCCCGGACCGGTATCCCTCAGTGATGTTCTCGGAACGTTGCKGTCATGGTCATCGGGCGYGCTCACGGTTGTCACTGCCGAGGGCACACTCGTCCAGGTTACCGAGGATGCCGTCGTAGCGGCACGCGTCATCCCACCCCGCCCACCGACACGACGTACGCGGAATGTCCCGGATACGACGGCTCTCATGGAGATTGTCCCGAATACGACTACCCTGAATACGACTACCCCGAAGGCGACTATCGCGGGGGCGACTGTCCTGGGGACGACCGTCCCGGACACACCCGATCCGGACACGCCCGATCCGAAGGTGCCCGGCCTGAAGGCTGCTGCCCCACCAGGGGCGGCTGCCCCGGAGACGGCCGCCCCTGGCGTGAACGCTCCGAGCGAGCTCTCGTGAGCACCCGCAGCCGCGGCAGGTTCGCCGAGGTCGTGCGCCGCGAGCCGATCGACCTGGCGGTCGCCTGCCATCTGCTCGCCGCCGAGGTCGACCCGGCAGCCGACGCCCCCGACGCCACCGCCACCCTGAGCGCCCTCGACGCATTCGCCGCGCAGGCCCGTCCACTGCTCGCCGCGCGGACGACCTCGAGCCGACGGCCCCGGTTCCCCCGGGCCGAGCACGGTACGCCGGTGGCACGCCAGACCGGCGCACCGGGGCAGGCACAGCCGGAATCCGGATCCGAGGCGGCAGGGCGCCTGGAGGGGTTCGGCCCGGGAGCGGGGAATTTCGATCCGAGGATCGCCRCCGAGACGCTGCACGAGTCCCTGGGGCTCGCCGCCGGCTTCGCCGGGGCCGAGGACGACTACACCGACCTGCGCTCCTCGCTGCTCCCCGATGTGCTGCGCCGGCGGCGCGGCCTGCCGATCCTGCTCTCCGTCGTCTGGCTGGAGGTGGCCGCCCGGCTCGGGGTCCCCGCCTATCCTGTCGGGCTTCCGGGGCACGTCGTGGTCGCGGTGGGTTCCCCCCAGGACCACGTGCTCGTCGATCCGTTCGCCGCCGGTCGACTACTGACGGTGCACGACGCCGCGGAGAAGGTACGCGCGGCCGGGTTCGCCTTCACCCGTGCCCACCTCGCCCCGATGAGCGCGCAGGACGTGCTCACCCGGATCCTCGGCAACATCCGGATCCTCGGGGCCCGCTCGGACGCGCCGCACATGCGGCTGTGGGCCGTCGAGCTGTCCCTGCTGCTCCCCCACCACCCGGCGAGCCTGCGCCGGGAGCGCGGCGAGCTCCGCGTCCGGTTGGGCGACTTTCTCGGCGGGGCCACCGATCTGACCGCGTTCGCCGACACGGTGGCCGCGGTCGAGCCAGCCGCCGCGGCGGCCGCCCGCCAGGCCGCCGCCGCGGCCCGCGCCCGGCTCAACTAGCCCCGGAGACCGTCCGCCCGCCCGGGAACCGTCCGTTAGCTCTGGGAAGCGCCTGTTAGCTTCGGGAACCGTCTGTTTCCCTCTGCGCCTCTGTTCCTCCCGTATCCGCACCGACCGGGTCGAGGTAGCGCCCGTCGTAGAAGACGAGCGGTCCGACATCGTCCCGCGGCTGGGCGAACGAGACGACCTCACYGAGGACGAGGGTGTGATCCCCCCCGGGATGGGTCGTGACCGTCCGGCACTCGAAGACCGACAGCGCGCCGTCGAACAGGACCACTCCGGTCTCCGGCCCGATCGAGTGCTCCCATCCCGCGAACATGTCGCCGGGCTGGTCATACGCGCGTTTCGCAAAGCAGCGCGACGTCTCGGCCATGTCCTCGGCGAGCACCGAGACTCCCCACACCCCCGAGGCCATGAGCGGACCGTGGAAGCGGGCGTCCCGGCGGATGCTGGCGAGCACCAGCAGCGGGTCGAGGGAGACCGAGACGAACGAGTTCGCCGTCATGCCGAGATGGCGACCGTCGGCGACGGTCGTGAGAACCGTCACTCCGGTAGCGAACCTGCCGACYGCCCTGYGGAAGTCCGCCGTCCRCAGGATCGACCGGTCGGCCTGGGAGACCTGGAAGACCGGAGAGACCGGAGAGACCGGAGAGGCGGGCGCGCCGGCCCGGTTCTCTCCACGGTGCGCAGGGCTACCCACCCGGCCACGCTACCCGCTCCGCTCACCACGTGGGCGACAGTCCCCAAGGGCCGGTGACATCTCCCACATCACAAGAGCCGGTGACATCTCCCAGGGCGAGACAGGCGACCCGGTGACCGGGTGACCGGACCGGTGCTCAGCAACCGGGAGGAAGCGCCGTGAGCCCCCGCCGTGCCCCGACGAGGACGGCGACCGCGATCGGGCTCAGTGCCCCGAGCAACAGGAACGCGTAGCCAGATCCGCTCGCCCGCAACAGCAGGTCCCCCTCGGGGCGGGAGCTGGCGAACAGCAGCACGACGACGGCCCAGCCGATGAGCACGGTCGTGGGTCCCAGCCGGGTGCCCGTCAGCCACCGCACCAGCAGCGCGGCACCCCCGTTGCCCACCAGCGCGACCAGTACGCCGAGCGACAGCAGCATCCCCCCCGGCCGCGGACCGGCGGGAACGAGGAAGACGCCGTAGAGACCCAGCCCGACCCCCAGAAACACCCCCAGTGTGTAGGAGGCGGTCAGAAAGGCCCTGYCGGGTTGCGGGTCCGGGGACGGTTGCAACGACGGCCGTGCCGGCTGTCGTTGCAACCGGGTTGAGGGCGGCGTCCGGCGGGGACCGGCGCTGGGACGGGGCATTCTCCGACAGTAGGACATCGTCCGCCAGGCCCGCCCGGTCAGGCCGACCAGCCCCGAGGCCCCAGCCCCGAGACCCCCGTAGCGGACCCCGGTGGCAGATCTCGGTCCTCAGGCGATCACCAACTCGGCAGGTACGACGATCACGTCCACCAACGCGCCCCGCCGCCACACCGTGAGTTCCACTGGCCGGCCGATCGTGCCCTCGGTCAGCAGCCGCTGGAGATCACCCGGAGCGACGACGGGCGTCCCGGCCACCGACAGGACGAGATCCCCGGTGAACAGCCCGGCGATCCCGGCCGGACTGCCGACGACCACCTCGGCCAGCCAGACACCGTGGCGCTGCCCGATCCGCTCGGCCACGGCGGGTGGCAACGGAACACCCGCCCCCGCGACCCCCAGGTACGCCCGGCGGACCCGGCCGTCGCGCATCAACGCGGCGAGGATCTTCCTCGTCGTGTCGTTCACCGGGACAGCCAGCCCCAGGCCGACACCGGCGACGGCGGTGTTCACTCCCACCACCCGGGCGTCGGCCGTGACCAGCGCCCCGCCGGAGTTACCCGGGTTGAGAGCCGCGTCGGTCTGGATCACCTCGTCGACCACCCGCACGGCCGAGCCCGAACGGGTCGGCAACGACCGGCCGAGGGCGCTGACGACCCCGGCGGTCACGCTGCCGGTGAGCCCCAGCGGGTTGCCGACGGCCACGACGAGCTGGCCGACCCGCAGACCCGCGGCGTCCCCGAGGACGGCAGCCGGCGGGGTCGTGCCCCGGGCCCGCAGCACGGCCAGGTCCGAGAGCGGATCGGCACCCACCAGGTCGACCTCGCGCTCGGTGCCGTCCGCGAACTGCGCCAGCCCGACCGGTGCTCCGGAGGTGGCCCGATGCCCCTCGACGACGTGCGCGGAGGTCAGCAGGAACCCGTCGTCGGTGAACACCACCCCGGAGCCGGCTCCCGCGCCGCGCCGGGTACGCACCCGTAGGCTGGYCACTGACGGGGTCAGCGCCGCGGCCACCCGGGTCACGACCGCGGAGTAGGCGTCCAGCGGCTCGACCGGCAAGGAACCACCGGGCCGCGTCGGGTCGGGTCCGTCCCCCCTGGCACGTCTGGTCCGCATCCGACCTCCTCGGCCGACGCCACACTTACATTGATTACAGCGTTACGAACACGGGGCCGTCCAGAACATTCCCACCGAGGTGCCTGTGCCACCGCGGCGAGCGGGCGAGCGGGCGGGCAGGCGAGCGGGCAGCAGACGATCGGCCAGCGGGCAGGCAGGCAGGCAGGCAGGCAGCAGACGATCGGGCCGGGGCGTCAGCGGGCCGGGGCACCGGAGCCGATCAGGGCTCGCACACGAGACCGGCGAACAGGTCCCGCTCCCGCCCGTCCGGACCGTCCCCCGGCCCCCGGGCGCCCTCGGCCAGCACGAAGTGCTCGACACTCCAGGCTCGCTGGCCGATGCCGTCGGCGAGCGCGAAAAAGAACCCGTCAACGCTCATCTGCGTCCGGTGCGACCGCATGGCGGCGATCTTCGCCTCGAAGAAGTGGGGAGCGGAGAGCTCGGTCGTGATGTCCGCATCGTCGACAAGCGTCACCCCCAACTCGTCCACGGACGTCAGACCCGCGAACGGGTTGCTCTCAGCGGCGGAATCGCGGAAGTACTCGAAGCCCGCGACGGCGCTCGATCGCGCCAGCGCCGTCTCGTAGCGCTTGGCGACCTGCCAGACCGAACCGGCCTGCGGGGCGAAGGACGGGTCGGCGGCGTCGGTGAAGGCCCGCCGGGTGAGTTCGTGGGCCCGAATGTGATCGGGGTGCCCGTAACCACCACGGGCGTCGTAGCTGACGAGCACCTGCGGCCGGACCTCGCGCACGATCCGCACCAGCTCCGCCGCGGCCTCGTCCAGGTCCGCCCGCCACAGGCAGCGGGGATGGTCGTTGGCGGGGGTGCCGATCATCCCACTGTCCCGCCAACGCCCGGGACCGCCAAGAAAGCGCTGGTCGGTGATGCCGAGCGCGGCGCAGGCACCGGCCAGCTCGCCGATCCGGTAGCCACCGAGCTGGTCGCCCCGATCCGCCCGCAGATGGATCAGCTCGGGCACCAGTACCTCCCCCTCCTCCCCCAACGTGCACGTCACGAGGGTGACGTGGGTGTCGGGGGAGGCGGCGTACGAGGCAAGCGCGATCCCCGTCGAGATCACCTCGTCATCGGGGTGGGCGTGCACGAACATCGCCCGCCGGGTGGGAAGTGGCGCAGTAGAGGGTGATGATGGGGTAGCTGTCGTCACATTGACGACCCTATGGGTAGCTTTGCCGCAATGTAGGGACCGCTCAGGCTYGGCGGCGGGAGCGGATCTTCTCGCGCTCGGCGGCGGTCAGCGCCACCTTGCGCAGACGCACGAAGCCCGGGGTGACCTCCACGCACTCGTCCTCGCGGCAGAACTCCAGCGCCTGCTCAAGGGTGAGTATCCGGTGCGGGGTGAGCCGGACCAGCTCGTCGCCGGTGGATGAACGCATGTTGGTGAGCTTCTTTTCCTTGGTCGGGTTGACGTCCATGTCGTCCGCCCGGGAGTTCTCACCCACGATCATGCCCTCGTAGACCTCGGTCGTCGGCCCGACGAACATCGTGCCGCGTTCCTGGAGGTTGAACAGGGCGTATGCGGTCRCCACCCCGCTGCGGTCGGCGACCATGGAGCCTGTCGCCCGGGTGCGCAGCTCCCCGAACCAGGGCTCGTACCGGTCGAAGACGTGGTGCAGCAGCCCGGTACCGCGGGTCTCGGTGAGGAACTCGGTCCGGAACCCGATCAGCCCGCGGGCCGGGACCAGGTACTCCAGCCGGATCCAGCCGGTGCCGTGGTTGACCATCTGCTCGACCCGGCCCTTGCGCAGCGCGAGCAGCTGGGTCAGCGTGCCGAGGAACTCCTCGGGCGCGTCGATGGTGAGGCGCTCCACCGGCTCGTGGATCTTACCGTCGACAGTGCGGGTGACGACCTGCGGCTTGCCGACGGTCAGCTCGAAGTCCTCGCGCCGCATCAGCTCGACAAGCACGGCGAGCTGCAGCTCCCCGCGGCCCTGCACCTCCCAGGTGTCCGGCCGCTCGGTGGGCAGGACCCGGATCGACACGTTGCCGACGAGCTCGGCGTCCAGCCGGTTCTTGACCAGCCGCGCCGTCAGCTTCTTGCCGGAACGGCCGGCGAGCGGGGAGGTGTTGATGCCGATCGTCATGCTGATGGACGGTTCGTCAACGGTGATAACCGGCAGCGGCCGGGGATCATCGGCGTCGGCGAGGGTCTCCCCGATCGTGATGTCGGGGATGCCGGCGATGGCGATGATGTCGCCCGGCCCGGCCGACTCCGCCGGTACCCGCTCGAGCGCCTGCGTCATCAGCATCTCGCTGATCTTGACGCGCTGCTGGCTGCCGTCGGCCCGGCACAGCGTCGCCGGCTGACCACGCTTGATCGTGCCGTTGTGCACCCGGCACAGCGCGAGCCGGYCGAGGTACGGGGACGCGTCGAGGTTGGTGACCAGGGCTTGCAGCGGCGAGTCAGGATCAAACGACGGCGCCGGCACGGTCTCCAGCAGAAGGTCGAACAGCGGCTTGAGATCGGGTGAGTCCGGGCTCACCCCGTCGGCCGGGCGGGTGGTGGAGGCACGACCCGCCTTCGCGTTGCAGTAGACGATCGGGAAGTCGATCTGGTCCTCGTCGGCGTCGAGGTCGAGGAAGAGCTCGTAGGTCTCGTCAACCACCTCGGCGATCCGGGCGTCCGACCGGTCCACCTTGTTGATGACGAGCACCACCGGCAGCCGCGCCGCGAGCGCCTTGCGCAGGACG
This sequence comes from Frankia sp. CgMI4, assembly GCF_001756285.1. Lineage (NCBI taxonomy): Bacteria > Bacillati > Actinomycetota > Actinomycetes > Frankiales > Frankiaceae > Frankia > Frankia sp. CgMI4. Next base: position 32,923 of record NZ_MAQZ01000045.1, on the reverse strand, counting down.
AAGCGCRTCTGGGGCAGCGGGCCCTCGCTCGCGTCCACGAGCAGCAGGACGCCGTCGACCATCGACAGGCCACGCTCGACCTCACCGCCGAAGTCGGCGTGACCGGGCGTGTCAACGATGTTGATCGTGATGTCGCCGTAACGGACCGCGGTGTTCTTCGCGAGGATCGTGATGCCCTTCTCACGCTCCAGGTCCATCGAGTCCATCACGCGGTCGGTGAGCTCGGCATGCTCGCCGAACGCGCCGGACTGGCGCAGCATGGCGTCGACGAGGGTGGTCTTGCCGTGGTCGACGTGGGCGATGATTGCCACGTTTCGAAGATCGGCACGAAGAGACATGGTGATGCGCTCCGGGGCGGACATGGGGTTCGCGACCCCGCAACAACGACGACGTCACCGCATGAAACGACGGTAACGCATGAACCGGTGACGCGAACGTTCTGGCGAGTGTCCGCCATGGTGTCGGCGCCGCGGCACGACGATCTGCCCGTCACGCGTACACCGGCAACGGTCGCACCGCCACTCATGGTACGGGTGCACCCATGGCACGGATGCACCCATGGCACGGATGCCTCGGCCACAACGAGCTTCACCGGWCCGGGGCTTCACCGGTCCGCGACCTCCCGTCGCCGACCTTCAGAAGAGTCGACGTTCAGAAGAGCGATCCGGGAGTCGACAGCACGCGGCGCAGCTCCGCCACCAGGGGACCGTCGGCCGRCATCCACCGGACATCGTCCAGTTCGGCCACGCCGAGCCAGCGCAGCTCGTCATGTTCGACGAGCCGGGGCTGCTGGCGCGTCACCCGGCCGAGYCACACCCGCAGCACCCATCCGGGGCTGGACAGCCCGACCTCACCGAGCGGCGGACCGACCTCGATCTCGACGTCGAGCTCCTCCCGGCACTCCCGGACGAGCGCGTCGAGCTCGTGCTCGCCGGGCTCGACCTTGCCGCCCGGAAACTCCCACATCCCGGCGTAGGGATGCGGTTCCCGGCGCCGGGCGGCCARCACCCGGCGATCATCGTCGAGCAGCGCGACGGCGACGACCAGACGTCCCTTCACCACCGGGGAGTCGGTGCCGTCCCGGTCCTCGGGTGTTCCACGCCGTCGTCCATGGGTAGAAGGGAGGGCATCCAAGCCCTCCACATCCGCGTTCATGGTGCCGGACTCTCCCAGAGTCCGGCCAGCCGTGGATCCGTTCCCGGCGGATCGTGTCTGATGACCCTTTCGGGTGGCTCCACCAAGACGGCTCGCCGAGCGGCGGGACGCGGACCGCAAGCCAGAGAATCCAAGCCAGAGAATCAGAGAATCACCAGCCGGAGGGAATCGGTATGCCGAGCAGACTGGACACCACCGAAGTCGCCGGGGCGCTGGYGGCACTACCCGGCTGGATCGGCGACGCCGACCGGATCCAGTTGGAGATCATGCTGGACGGGGACGAGGCCGACGCGATCGTGGCCGAGGTCATGCAGGCAGYGGACGCGATGAACCATCATCCGGTCGTCGAGCGGGGCCCGGGAACAACGACCTTCACGGTCTGGACCCACTCGGTCGGCGGCGTCACCGAACTGGACGTGGCCCTGGCCCGCAGGATCTCACAGATCCTGCGCTCTGCCGGCGTCTCGTACTGAGCGCTCGTACCGAACAGATGTCTCGTACCGAACAGACGTCTCGTACCGAACAGACGTCTCGTACCGAACAGATGTGGAGATCACCAGAGACTGGGCAGCACCCGGAAGACACCATCCGGATCAGGCGGGAACGGTACGACGATCGTCACCGCTGCGGTGTCGATCGTCCCGTAGAGATGCGGGAAGAGCTCCCCTGGCGCGGGCGTGCCCCCAGCGGGCGCCTGGCCGGCGGGCGCCACGGGCGCCGGCGGCTCCCAGCGCAGCTCCGCGCTCAGCCGCTCCGGGTTGACGACGACCAGCAGYAGGTCCGCACGCCCGGCGTAGTACCGGTTCGCGGTTGCCACGGCCTGCTCCGGGGCGGAGAAATGGATGAACCCCTCGGATGCCAGGCTCGCCGGGCGGTACCCGTCAGCCCCGGCCGCCCACTCGGACCGGCCCACCAGATGGYAGATCACGCCATCCTCCTCTCCTCGCCACTCATCGGTCGTTGACTGCCGAGCCACGGTCGCGGTGCCCGTGTCGGCCCGGAAACGCTCCCGGCGGGCCGGACGAAACCCACCTCCGCCCGAAGACCAGTCTGAAGGGCGTGCCCGCGATGCTTCAGCCCCGTCACCCGCAGGCCGCCGGGGAAAGCCGCCTACGCGGAGTCGACGCGGCGCGGGGCCTCGCCCTGATCGGCATGGTCGCGACGCACATCTATCCCGCGGTCGGGGATGACGGGGCGGTGACCCCCGCGCATCTGCTCGCCGCCGGCCGGGCCTCGGCGGCCTTCGCGGTACTCGCCGGGGTGGCGCTGGCGCTGTCGACCGGCCGGCTGCCGGCGCCACAGGCGCGCGCGTCGACCGTGGCACGAGCGGTCTGCATCGGGACGATCGGCCTCGCCCTCGGCTACACCCACTCCGGCATCGCGGTGATCCTCTGTTACTACGCGCTGATGTTCATCCTGGCCGTGCCGCTGCTGCGGGCTCCGGTCGCAGCGCTGGTCGTCGTCACGGTGCTGGCGTTCGCGGTCGTCCCGGCCGCGGGCCTCCTCAGCCGGGACCATCTGCCGCCCCCGACCCTTGCCGACCCGACCTTCGGCCGGGCGTTCACCCACCCGGTGAACCTGACTCTGGAGATGGGCTTCACCGGCTTCTATCCGGCGCTTGCCTGGCTCGGGTATCTCTGCGTGGGACTCGCGGTCGGCCGGCTGGATCTACGGTCCACGCGGGTCGCCGCCGCCCTGCTCGCGGGGGGTGGCACGATCGCCGCGGCGGYGTCGCTGGTCTCCTGGGCCCTGCTCCGGCACGCCGCGGGCATGGCCGCACTCGAATCCGTCGATCCCGTCGAGGTCGCGGGAGTCGGGCCGCTGCCGGTGCGGTCCATCCTCGACGCCGGGCTGTACGGCAGCACCCCGACGAACACCTGGTGGTGGCTGGCCGTCGACACCCCGCACTCGTCCACGCCCGTCGATCTGCTGCACACCGGCGCGGCCGCGATCGCCCTGCTCGGGTTCGTCCTGCTCCTGAGCCGGCTGYTGCCGCCCCTGATGCTGATCCCGCTCGTCGCCGTCGGATCGATGACGCTGACCCTCTACTGCACCCACGTGATCGTGATGTCCGCCTCCTTCCTCCCCGCGGATCCGACGCCGTCCTTTCTGCTCCAGGCGGCCGTAGCCCTGACCGTCGCCACCGCCTGGCGGGCGAGCGGGGCGCGAGGACCGGCCGAGGCGATCGTCGCCGCGGCCACCCGGGGCACCCGGCAGCTCGTTTAGCGCGGTGACCACGGCCGCCGGAGATCTTCAGGCCGCGGCCACAGCCTCGCTGTAGAGGCGGACGTTGATCCCAAAGCTACTTCCGGACTCGTATTCCTTCGCGGTCCGGCCATAGCGGTCGGRAGGCTGCGCCGGGCGAGAATCAATCTCATGAGTGCGGATGTCACGATCCCCTCGTACGGGGTACGCAACCGGGTTGAGCGCACCGGTCCGGCGGTCCGGGCCGCGCTCAGGCCTGACCATCGTGCCGAGTTCGAAGCCGAGTTCCACGCGGCGGCTGTCGAGGCCGACGACGCCCTTGACCTGGCGCCGCTGCACCGGGTCATTGACCGCTGGTGGSCTCAGGCCGTGCTTTGCGCCAACCCGGAGATCCAGGCGGGCATCGACGAGGACCGACGCCGCATTGCCGCCGGCGATCCGACCGTGATCGCCGAAATCTGGTACCCACCCGGCCATCCGCACCCGTCACGCACGGTCTGATGACTGCCTAAAACGTGACGATCAGTGGATAGCAACCTTCGGTGACGGTTGGAGACTCATCGTCTATACCATTGAAGATAGATAGATCATTATCACCGTGCTTCGCGTGATCTGGTTGAACGGCCGCGGTCTCAACAGGCATGTCGCCACGCGGTAGGTGCTTCTCATCACACGGGAACGGCCCCTGATCAGACGTTGAAGCGGAACTCCACGACGTCGCCGTCGGCCATCACGTAGTCCTTGCCCTCCATGCGCACCTTGCCGGCCGCGCGGGCGGCGGCCATCGAACCGGCCGCGATCAGGGCGTCGTACGAGACGATCTCGGCCTTGATGAAGCCGCGCTGGAAGTCGGTGTGGATGGCCCCGGCGGCCTCCGGCGCGGTCGCCCCGGCTCTGATGGTCCAGGCCCGGGCCTCCTTCGGGCCTGCCGTCAGGAACGTCTGGAGCCCCAGGGTGTGGAAACCGATCCGGGCCAGCTGGGCAAGGCCGCTCTCCTCCTGGCCGAGCGAGGCCAGCAGCTCCGCGGCGTCGGCCTCGTCGAGCTCGGCCAGTTCGGCCTCGACCTTGGCGCACAGCACGATCGCGTCCGCGGGCGCGACGGAGCCGACAAGTTCCTTGCGCCGACCGGGATCGGCGAGGACGTCCTCGTCGACGTTGAAGACGTAGAGGAAGGGCTTGGCGGTGAGCAGGAAAAGCTCCCGCAGGGCGTCGCGATCGATCTTCGGTTCCGAGGACAGCGTGCGGCCGGCGTCAAGCACCTCGCGCGCGGCCTTCACCGCGGCCAGCAACGGCTGCTTCGCCTTGTCGGCACGGGCCTCCTTCTCCAGCTTCGGCAGGCGCGCGTCAACGGTCTGCAGATCGGCGAGGATCAGCTCGGTGTTGATCGTCTCGATGTCGTCGGCCGGGTCGACCCTGCCCTCGACGTGCACCACGTCGGGGTCGGAGAAYACCCGGACGACCTGGCAGACCGCGTCGGACTCGCGGATGTTCGCGAGGAAGCGGTTACCCAGGCCCTGCCCCTCGGACGCGCCTCGGACCAGACCGGCGATGTCCACGAAGCTGACCGTGGCCGGCACCGTCCGGGCGCTGTCGTAGAGCTTCGCGAGCTCGCCKAGACGCGGATCGGGCACCCCGACCACGCCCACGTTCGGCTCGATCGTCGCGAACGGGTAGTTCGCGGCCAGCACCTCATTGCGCGTCAGGGCGTTGAACAACGTGGACTTGCCGACGTTGGGCAGCCCGACGATCCCGATCGACAAGCCCATGGCCGGTCAGTCTACGGACCTCACGGCTACGGACCTCACGGCTACAGGCCCCACGGCTACTAGGCCCCACGGCCGCTCGCCGGGAAGGGCCCGGCCGGGCAGCTTCCCGGCCGGGGACCGTCTCACCGCGAAACCGCGCGAAACTGTCGGAGGGCCGTGATTGCCTCTCTCCCGTGGACACGACCAGCGCGCTGCTGGCCCTGATCGGGCTGGCTCTCGGCGCCATGGGCGGATTCGCCGCCGCGCGCCGCTTCGCCGAGCCGCGGGTTGCCGCGCTCACGGCTGCGCACGCCACCGCCGTGCGGGAGCGCGACCAGGCCCGGGAGACCGCCGCCGCCGCTGCCGAGCGTGCGATGCTGGCCGAGTCGGACGTGTCCAGCCTGCGCACCGCGCTGGAGTACGAGCAGCGAGCGGCGGGCGAGCGGGTGGCGCTGGTCGAGCAGAGCCAGGACCGGCTTGCCGAGAGCTTCCGAGCGCTGTCCGCGCAGGCTCTGGAGGGCGCGAGCCGTCAGCTGGTAGAGCTGGCCTCCGCCCGGCTGGACGAGGCCGGCGCCCGCGCCCGCGGCGACCTCGACGCCCGTCGTTCGGCGGTCGAGAGCATGGTGACGCCGCTGCGGGAGGCTCTCGGGCGGATGGAGGACCGGCTGCGGGAGCTGGAGACCGCGCGCACTGAGGCCTACGCGGCACTCGTCGAGCAGGTGCGGTTCGCCCGCGAGGCGTCGGAGAACCTCCGGTCGCAGACCGCCGCGCTCGTGACCGTGCTGCGCCGGCCCCAGGCCCGCGGTGCCTGGGGCGAGATGCAGCTGCGCCGGGTGGCGGAGGTGGCCGGCATGCTCAACCGCTGCGACTTCACCGAGCAGATGACGATCCAGGGCGACGACGGCCCGCAACGGCCCGACATGGTCGTCCACCTTGCCGGTGGCCGCAACGTGGTCGTCGACGCGAAGGTTCCGCTCAGCGCGTTCCTGGAGGCCGCCGACACGACGGACGAGGAGCATCGCGCGCGCCGGATGGCCGCCCATGCCCGCCATCTGCGTGCGCATGTCGACGGCCTCGGCGCCAAGTCCTACTGGCGGCGGCTGCCGTCATCCCCGGAGTTCGTGGTGCTCTTCGTCCCCGCCGAGGCGTTCCTGGCCCCTGCCCTCGATCACGATCCCGGCCTGCTCGAACACGCCGCAGGCAAGAAGGTCATCATCGCCACCCCAACCACGCTGATCGCTATGCTGCGGACCATCGCCCACGCTTGGACTCAGGATGCGCTGACCGCACGGACGAAGGAGATCTTCGAGCTGGGTCGCGACCTCTACACCCGCCTCGGCACCCTGGGCGAACACGTCGATCGCCTCGGTCGCTCGCTCGGCCGGGCGGTGGGGGACTTCAACGCCACCGTCGGCTCGTTGGAAAGCCGGGTGCTGACCCCCGCCCGCCGGCTCGCGGCCATGGAAGTCGTCGAGGCGGGGCTCCCCAGTCCGGTTCCGGTAGAGACCGGCGTGCGGCCGCTGTCCGCCGCCGAGCTCSTGAGGAGCACCGGGGAGGGCGCGACGACCGGGCGGGGTGGCGCCATGGAGGACCCCGGAATCGATGTCGGGTACCAGACCCCTGACGGCGCAGATCCGRCCAGATGGGACGCGAACGACCAGCATAAGGAGGATTAAGCAACGGAAAGCAGTGAGATCGACACCGAAAGCTCAAATGCGAGAGCCGATGCGCATGTCTGGTGCATCGCCCTGACGCATTGGAAATCTGCGGGCGGTACCTTGCCTTCGTGAGTGTGCCGCCTCACCGGCAGTCGGCCGGACCGCCGGGCAGATCCGCACGCGCTCGCGGGCATGATGATCTGTACGCTCGCAGCTCGCGCGGTCGGGCGAGTGGGCCGCCGCCCACGCTGTTCACGGGCAGCCGCCGGGGCCTCACCGCGCTCGGCACCGGCATCCTCGTCCTCGTCATCGGTGGGCTCGGTGCCATCGCGGACTCCGCGATCTTCGGTTCCCTGAAGTTCGCCTTCGGCGTGCTGTTCATCGGCTCGTGCGTCCTCGCCGCGGTCCGCGTGCATGCGGATGACCTCATCGGCGTGGTGATCATGCCGCCGCTCGCCTACGCGCTCATCACCCTCGGCGTCGGCTACCTGAACCCCGCGGCCGGGAACGGCRGCTCCGGCCTGCGCAACAAGGCCATCGATGTCGGCTCGGAGATGATCCTTCACGCTCCGATCCTGCTGACGGCCTTCATCCTGGTAGTCGTCATCGCGCTCTTCCGGGGTCGCCGCGCCCAAGTGGCGCGCCGCGAGCGGCAACGTTCCCTCGCGCAGTCGTCCGCCGAGCGCCGACGCCGGCCGCTGTAGCCCGGACCGCCGCTTCCCCACGCCGCTTCCCCACGCCAGGTCGGCCGTACCGCCACAACCACCCCACAAGCAAATCCATGCCATCAATAAAAACAATAAAAGGCATGTAGATGGAACGGCCGACGACAAACACCGGCAACGCGACGGAACCTATTGCCACAGCTCGTGCTAGATTCCATGCCGCATCACGCACCCACCGTTCAGGTGCACTTCCACTGGCATATCGGGTGCCGCATCCCCGRAGGCGGCGGACGTAGGGAGGCCCGCTTGTCGTGCACGTCTCACGCTTTCTCCGGCGAGCACGTCCCGTCCGTTGGTGAGCCGGTCGGGCCCCGGTGACCGCCAGTCCCTGCTCAGCGGGACGAACGCCGATGATCCCGATGTTGCGCTACCGGTCTCTCGACACGCAGCCGCCACGCGRCCCGCGACGTCGGCTAATCCCCTTCACGACCTTCATGCGGCACTGCGCCCTCATCGCCGCCTCCGGCCGGCAGGCGCTCACCGTGTCGAAATATGCCGCGTCCCTGCGCGCGGCCACCGCGCCGGCCAACCCGGTCATCATCACCTTCGACGACGGCGGCGTGGAAACCTTGAAGGCTCTCCGCCGACTGGCCGAGACGGGTCTGACGGCGACGGTATTCGTGACCAGTTCACGGGTCGGTGATCCGGGCTATTTCAACCGGACCGACCTGCATCGAATACGGGGTCTCGGGATAGAAATCGGCGGGTCCGGTCACACCGGACGGCGGCTGGACGAACTGGCGCGGACCGACGTGATCGCCGAACTGACGCTGTCGCGTCGCCGGCTGGCCGTGGCGACCGGGGACGAACCTCGCACGTTCGCCTACCCCCTCGGCGGATACGACCTGTCCGTACGCCAGCTTGTGATCTCGGCCGGCTACAGTTCGGCCTGCGCGGTACGCGACGTCCTCTCGCATCCCGCCGACGACCGCTTCGCCCTCGCCCGGTTGACCGTCGAGGCGAACACACCCGACAGCCGGCTTCGCGCGTGGTTGGAAGGCGTCGGGCGGCCCGCGCCGCCTCCCACGGTGCCACGGACCCACACCCATCGGCTTCGGCGCGCGGCCCGCCCGCCTGGTCTTTTCACCCCCAGGCTCGGTCAGCCCGATCCTGGCCCGGTGACCGGCACCGGGGACCCGGGCGGCCTCGCATCCCCCGACCTCAGCTGGCCATCACCGGCCCTGCCGGAGCACTGAGCAGTCCGAACAAACTGAGCAGTCCGAACAAACTGAGCAGACGGGGTGGCGGCAGGACGGCTGGCTGCGGTGGTACCCCGCCCGCGGGCGGTCGGCGAGAGTGCCACGGCGTCCCGCGGCGGATCGGTGCGCAGGGCCAGATCACCGAGCGGACTGGTCACCCCGAGCCAGTACCGCTCGTTGCGGTAGTGGTGCAGACGATGCCCTCGCCACAGCCGCCGGTAGTAGGCCGTGCGCGGGGGGACCCGGGTATGGATGAGGAAATGCGTCCAGTCGTAGACGAGCGCACCCATCCCGAGGCAGAGCGCGCCGGTCGCCGCCCATGGCGGCCCGAGCAACGCAGGCGCCGCGACGGCGACGGTTCCGCTGATCACCTCGCGGGGGCRCAGGAACATCGTGTCGAGGTTGGTCGGATCGCGATGATGCTGCTCGTGCCCGTATCCGGCAAGTTGGTAACCGATCGATCCCAGCCGACCGCCCGGCCGGGCGTGGAGCAGTATCCGGTGCACACTCCACTCGACGAAGGGCTGCGCCGCCACGGCGGCCACCGCGACGCCGGTGTCCCGGATCCGCCACGGGCCTCGGACCACCCGCAGGACGGCAAGYGCCCCCACGCAACCAAGCAGAACGGGGGGCCGTGGATGGCGCAGGAACCTGCGTGCCGCACCCACCAGCGTCCGGACCTCCGCGGCGCTGCCGTGCGGTCCCGGGGGGTCGAGGCGCGCGAACACCCTCGCGGGGACGGACGGTCGCGGGTAGTGCACCATGCGACCACCTCCCGACCAGATCGGAGTCGGAACGGACCAGGAACAGCATGGAAACTGTACGGAACTCCGACCGGACCGGCGACTTGGATCGAAGCTGCGACCGGGACAGCGGCGGCTCAGAACGGGACAGCGGYGGCTCAGAACGGAACGGTGGAGTACGCCTGCAGCTTGGTGAGCTGATGCTGGCTGTCCACCCGGCGGATGGTGCCCGAGCGTGACCGCATCACCAGCGAGGACGTGTTTGCCCCGCCCGGCCGGTACCGCACCCCGGCGAGCAGTTCGCCGTCCGTGATGCCGGTCGCCACGAAGAAGACGTTGTCACTGTCGACGAGGTCCCGGGTGGACAGTACCCGGGCCGGGTCGCCCCCGAGGTCGGCAACCTTGCGATACTCCGCGTCGTCCCGCGGCCACAGCCGGCCCTGGATCACTCCACCCAGGCAGGTCACGGCGCAGGCCGTGATGATCCCCTCGGGAGTGCCGCCGATCCCCAGCAGCAGGTCCACGCCGGTGTCCGCCGAGGCAGCCATCACCGCTCCGGCGACGTCGCCGTCGGAGATCAGCTTAACCCGGGYGCCGGCCGCCCTGATCTGCTCGACCAGTTGGYTGTGCCGGGGCCGGTCCAAGACCACCACGGTGACGTCCCGCGGGAGGATCTCCTTGGCCTTCGCCACGGCGCGGATGTTGTCCTCCACCGAGGCCGCGATATCCACCACCCCGGCCGCCTCCGGGCCGGTGACCAGCTTCTCCATGTAGAAACACGCGCTCGCGTCGTACATCGAGCCACGCTCGCTGACCGCCATGACCGAGATGGCGTTATTCATCMCCTTAGAGGTCAGCGTCGTACCGTCCACGGGATCCACGGCGACGTCGCATTCGGGGCCCTCGCCCGAACCGACCACCTCGCCGTTGAACAGCATGGGGGCCTCGTCCTTCTCCCCCTCGCCGATCACGACGACCCCGCGCATCGAGACGGTGCCGACCAGTCGACGCATCGCGTCGACGGCGGCCCCGTCCGCGCCGTTCTTGTCGCCACGGCCGACCCAGCGCGCCGCGGCGAGCGCGGCTGCCTCGGTTACCCGGACGAGTTCGAGCGCGAGGTTGCGATCCGGAGCCTGYCCTTGCACGGCCAGCGTGTCGGGCACGGACGAGGCGTCGGAAGGCCTGGAGGCGGAGGATTCAGCAGTGGAAGACACGGCCCCGAGCCTAGTTCGGGAGCCCCGTCGGCGCCCGAACTAGGCCCGGAGTGACGCCGAATATACCTCCATGACCCTATCCCGCCGCGAAGGTGCGCCCGCGGCCGTCCGGCAAATCCGGCCTGTCGTCGACACGACATCTCGAATCCGCCGAAGAGGCACGCAACCTTCAACCCGGTGCGCGCGTCCAACGGAGCATCGGGCAGCCGTCACGCGGAGGGGGCGTGACGGCTGCCCGGCAGGCCCCGATCTGGCCGGTTTCTCGCCCCGCACTCCCCGATAAGGCCCTCCAGCCGGGCGAGAGTCTGAACACACCACCACCCCCGCGAGCCGCCCAGACGTGGTCCGGGTGCCCATTCGGGGGTTCGGACCTGGAAGATGGGGACGTGGCACGACGACGCGGTCAGGAAACGATCAGAGACATGGCGCTCTCTCTCGCCGTGGTCATGGCGGGTGTCCTGCTCTTCGTCGTCTTCGTCATGCCCCGCGGAGGCGACGAGCCCGCGGTCAAGGTCGTCGCGACGAGTGAGCCGATGGCGGCGTTCGCCCGCCAGGCGCCCTACTCCCCGCTCGGGCCGGCTGGCCTGCCCTCCTCCTGGAAGCCGACCTCCATCCGCCTGACGCTGCCCACCGGTGGTGGCGATGGTGGTCCCGCCGAGGCGACGATCGGCTACGTCGTCGATCGGCCCGACCATCGGACGTTCGCCCGCTTCGTCGAGAGCAACGCTCCCACCGCGGTCCAGCGGATCCTGGGGAACCGACCGGCCAACGGCACGGTCGATGTGGAAGGCGTCGCCTGGCAGCAGCGCCGGGACGGCGATGGGCATCTCGCGCTCACCCGAACCGACGGCGACGTCACCGTGATCGTGGATGACGGAGGCGGCAAAGGCGGGGCGAATCAGGCCGATCTGGTCACCCTCGCCGCGTCACTGCGACCGGTCGTTCCCGCCGCCACGAACTGATCGGGCCGCCGGTACGGGCCCGGTCGATGCAAGCCGCCCGGTCGATGCAAGCCGCCCGGTCAGCGCGAACCCGGTCAGCGCTGGACGGCGGCCGCGATGACGGGAGGCCGTGCGGGCGCGACGGCCGTTGCGGCCGGTGRCTGGCCCCCACCCTCCAGAGCGGTGGCGGCGGGGATGAGAATCGCCATGCCGATGACCAGCCCGGCCGCCCGACGTAGCAGCGGGCCCGTCGCCGGCATCCGCCATCCGAGGTGGGCGCCGCCAACCCGCGTCCCGATCATCCCACCCCTCGGCACGGCGCCCACGGCGGCAACCGAAGGCGGAGCGTGCTCTCGGGCGAGGTCGCCGAGAGGTCTGCGACGAGGCGTCGGGCGTAGCGCGGGCATTGCTACCTCCGGACTGGATGTCCTACGGGTAACGGCCGGTGTGCCAGGCCGGTCTGGTCCGTCTCGGACCGCGACCGGCCTGAAACGCCATGCAGTGACCTTGTACTATGGATCTCCACCGGACCGGCCGGGTTCAGCCATGATTGTTCCTTGTTGGATATCATGTTGGTCAGGCGGAGGGGAAATCGCCACGCCGGCGCCTCCTAGCCGCCGGGTCGCCCAACGGTGGATGCCGGGTCGGGACCGACCCGAAACCGCGCGGTCACGGATTGAGCGGACATCGTTATAGAGGATTGTGGAAGATAGAGGGTTGTGGAGGCGGCACGGAGGTGGCCATGCCCGAAGCATTCAACGACGGCCCTACCGGTCACACATCGGGCTCCGCCGATGTCCTCCCGCCGGGCGTCCCGGCCCCACCGGTCACCTACGAGGTCGCGCGGGCCGAACTCGAGGAGGTCGTCCGCCGGCTGGAGGCCGGCGGGGTGAGTTTGGAGGAGTCACTGATCCTCTGGGAACGGGGCGAGGGGCTCGCCAAGACCTGTCAGGCACTGCTCGACGGCGCCCGCGCTCGACTGGCCGCGGCGACTCCACTCTCCTGAGCGTCTCCTGATCTCCTGGACGTCTCCTGATCTCCTGAGCGAGCGGCCCCTCCAGCCGACCGGGCCGCCGGGCCTGCTCAGCCGTCCAYGACCGTCGCGCGCAGCGTTCCGCCCGCCACCCGGATGGCGAGCCCGTCCCCGGCCGCAACCTCGGCAGGTCCGCGCACAACCGCACCATCCACGGTGCGCTGCACCACGGCGTACCCGCGGTCGAGGGTCGCCGCCGGCGACAGCGCGCGCATCCGGGCGCGGGTGGCGGCCAGATCGTTCCCGGTCACATCTATCACGTGGCGGACGCAGCGGCGCGAACGGGCGAGGAGCGCCGACACGTCGTCCGCTCTGCGGTCCACGTCGCGCGTGGGCGTTGCGAGCACGGGGCGTCCCCGGGTGTCCGCCAGCCAACGTTCCTCCCGGTCGAGTCGGTGCTCGACGACCCGCCGGGCCCGGGCCCGCAGCTGGGCGACCGCGATCGCCTGCTCACCGACGTCCGGCACCACCCTCTTCGCCGCGTCCGTCGGCGTGGAGGCGCGGACGTCGGCGACGAAATCGAGCAAAGGGGTGTCCTGCTCGTGTCCGATTGCCGACACCACCGGGGTACACGCGGCCACGACAGCCCGCAGCAGCGCCTCGTCGGAGAAGGGCAGCAGATCCTCCAGCGACCCGCCGCCACGAGCGATGACGATCACTTCCACCTCGGCGCGCGCGTCGAGTTCCCGCAGCGCGTCGATGACCTGGGCGACCGCGAGAGGCCCCTGGACGGCCACCTCTCGTAACACGATGCGCACCGCCGGCCAGCGACGGCGCGCGTTCTCGACCACGTCCCGCTCCGCCGCGCTGGCCCGCCCGGTGATCAGACCGACGGCCGCCGGGAGGAACGGAGGACGCCGCTTACGGGACGCGGCGAACAGCCCCTCGGCCGCCAGCGTGGCCTTGAGCTGTTCGAGCCGGGCCAGCAGCGCACCGGCGCCGAGCGGGCGAATCTCAACAACCGCAAGGGCCAGCGTGCCTCGGCCGGGGTGGAACGACGGCTTGCCCCACACCACGACGCGGGCCCCGTCGACGAGCGCCGGCCCCACCGCGTCGCACACCGCGCGCGGGCAGGTGACCCGCAGGGACACGTCGGCGACCGGGTCCCGCAGGGTGAGGAAGACCGTTCCCATCCCGGGACGGCGAACGATCCCGGTCACCTGCCCCTCGACCCACACCCGCCCCAGCCGGTTGATCCAGTCTCCCAGCGCGCGCGACACGCTGCGGACCGGCAGCGGCTGTTCCGGGGACGATGTCAGTGCCACCCGGGCACCGTAACCTCGCCCACAACCACGCCCCACAACCACGCCCCACAGCCTCACCCCACAGCCTCACCCCACAACGGTCGGCGGCCCTCCCCACGRCCGGACCGGACGATGTCGCCATCGGGTGATGCATCGCCTAGCCGACTTCCCGGCCGCCCGCCGCCGCGTAGACTCCCACCCATGGGCCGGGTCCTTCTTGCCAAACCGCGCGGCTACTGCGCTGGTGTCGATCGAGCCGTCGTGACCGTGGAGAAAGCACTAGAGCTGTACGGTTCACCGGTCTACGTACGCAAACAAATCGTTCACAACCTTCATGTCGTGAAGACGCTGGAGGCCAAGGGCGCGATCTTCGTGGACGAAACCGACGAGGTGCCGCACGGCGCCACCGTCGTGTTTTCAGCCCACGGAGTGGCACCAACGGTGCACGAAGAGGCGGCGGTGCGCGAGCTCCRCACAATCGACGCCACGTGCCCTCTGGTCACCAAGGTGCATTCTGAAGCCAGGCGGTTCGCCCGTGAGGACTACGACATCCTCCTCATCGGCCACGAGGGCCACGAGGAGGTCGTCGGCACCACCGGGCAGGCTCCGGACCGCATCCACCTCGTGGACGGGCCCGAGGACGCCGCCGGGGTGAAGGTCCGCGATCCGGAGCGGGTGGCTTTCCTCTCCCAGACCACACTGTCCGTCGACGAGACGATGACGACGGTTGACGCGCTGCGCGAGCGCTTCCCGCATCTGCAGGGTCCACCGAGCGACGACATCTGCTACGCCACGCAGAACCGCCAGGTCGCCGTCAAGGAGATCGCCGGCACGGTCGACCTGGTCATCGTCGTCGGCTCGCGGAACTCCTCGAACTCGGTCCGGTTGGTCGAGGTCGCGCTCGACGCCGGCGCCCCGGCCGCCTACCTCGTGGACGACTCCACCGAGGTGGACCTGAGCTGGTTCGATGGTGTCGAGACCGTCGGGGTCACCAGTGGCGCATCGGTGCCGGAGGAACTCGTCACCGGCGTGATGGCCTGGCTCGCCGAGCGGGGCTTCACCGATGTGGAGGAGGTCACGTCCGCGGACRAGCACCTTCTCTTCGCGTTGCCGCCGGAGCTTCGCCGGGAGATGYGTACCCGCGAGCGCGCCGCCGGCTGAGYCCGGACCGCCCCTCACACCAGACTCGTCGGAGCCACCCTTCCCCGCATTGCGCCGAAGCCCCGACGTTCCCCTCAGGAACCTCGCCGAAGGCAAGGTGACGGAGACCCCGAACGGCCCCCTATAGCAGGGGTCCCGACATGTCCTAAGGTCGGCCCTGGGGCCGCGTCCAGGCGGCATCTCGCCGGGACGCGGCCCCAGTATGCGGTACAGGGCACGTGCGGTACAGGGCACGGGCGACGAGCATCGGGAGAACGGGCGCATGAGCGAGCAGGAATACCGCATCGAGCACGACAGCATGGGTGACGTCCGGGTACCGGTCACGGCCCGGTGGCGGGCCCAGACACAGCGGGCGGTGGAGAACTTTCCCGTCTCCGGCCAGCGGATCTCCCGCGCGCACATCGCGGCGCTCGCCCGGATCAAGGCCGCTGCCGCGACGGTGAACGCCAAGCTGGACGTGCTCGACGCGGACATCGCCGAGGCGATCGTCGACGCGGCCACGGAGGTGGCCCGTGGTGACTGGGACGACCAGTTCCCCTTGGACGTCTTCCAGACCGGCAGCGGCACCTCGTCCAACATGAACACCAACGAGGTGCTGGCCTCGCTCGCCTCCGAGCGCCTCGGCCGCCCGGTTCAYCCGAACGACCACGTCAACGCCTCGCAGTCCTCGAACGACGTCTTTCCCTCATCGATCCACATCGCCGCCACCCAGGGCATCGTCGGGGACCTGATCCCGGCCCTGGAGCACCTTGCCACCGCGCTCGGTCGCAAGGAGACCGAGTTCGCCGACGTCGTGAAGTCCGGCCGGACCCATCTGATGGACGCGACCCCCGTGACGCTCGGCCAGGAGTTCGGCGGGTACGCCGCCGCGGTCCGGCTCGGCGTCGAGCGCCTGCAGGTGGCACTGCCCCGGATCGGAGAGCTGCCGCTCGGTGGGACAGCCGTCGGGACCGGCATCAACACCCCGCCCGGCTTCTCCGCCGCGGTGATTGAGGAACTGTCCGCCAGCACCGGTCTTCCCCTGACCGAGGCACGCAACCACTTCGAGGCGCAGGCCTCCCGGGACGGCCTCGTCGAGGCGTCCGGCGTGCTGCGGGTGATCGCCCTCTCGCTCTACAAGATCGCTAACGACCTGCGCTGGGCCTCATCCGGCCCGCGAGCCGGGCTCGGCGAGATCCGGCTGCCCGACCTCCAGCCCGGATCCTCGATCATGCCCGGCAAGGTCAATCCGGTCCTTCCCGAGGCGGTCTGTCAGGTCGTCGCCCAGGTCGTCGGCAACGACGCGGCGGTCGCGTTCGGCGGATCAGCCGGGAACTTCGAGCTCAATGTCATGCTGCCGGTGATCGCACGTAACCTGCTGGAGTCGATCCACATCCTGTCGACGATCAGCCGACTGTTCGCCGACCGTTGCATCGACGGCATCGTCGCCGACGTCGAACGCTGCCGCCGCTACGCCGAGTCCTCCCCCTCCATCGTGACGCCGCTGAACAAGTACATCGGCTACGAGGAGGCCGCGAAGGTCGCCAAGATCTCGCTCGCCGAGGAGAAGACCATTCGCGAGGTCGTTCTCGAGCGCGGTTACGTTGCGGCGGGCCAACTCACCGAGGCAYAGCTCGACGCCGCGCTCGACGTGCTGTCGATGACCCACCCGTAGCCGAAGCTCGTCGGGCGGCCGCTCCCGACCGTCGCGTCTCCCGGGCACCTCCGTGACCCACGGAGGTGTTCCGTCCCGACGGCGCAACCCGACAGCGGCGCCCGACGGCGCGGCGGGGGCCGTGGAAGACCCCCCAGACAGCCTCCACGACCCCCGCTAGAGGTTTAACGGGTCGGCGGCGGGTTGGTTACGGGTGGCGGGTGCCCCAATTTCACCTGCCGGCACGACGGCCCGGCACGACGGCCCGGCGGCGGGGCCCGGCGGCCTGGCGTCGCGACTCCTCGACGGGTTCCCACCAGCTGGACTCGAAAAGCTCTCAGCCGGAACCACACCGGCACATATGGCGGACGTGGCGGCACGCCTCGGCCATCACGGACGGGTTCGCGACACCTACCTCAAGTGATAACCCGCAGGTAAAGCGACTCCCGAGAAATTTCCCAGAAGAAATGGACGTAACAAGCACGGCCAACATGCCGATCCGACCCGTCCGGCCGGATAGCCTCGGGTTCACCGGAGACCGATAGATTGCGGGGGATGTGACGATGTTCGACTACGACGTCCTCGTCATCGGATCCGGGCCGGGCGGGCAGAAGGCCGCGATCGCAGCGRCCAAGCTCGGCCGACGGGTCGCGATCGTCGACAAGCGGGAAATGATCGGTGGTGTCAGCATCAACACTGGCACGATCCCGTCCAAGACGCTGCGAGAAGCGGTCCTTTATCTGACCGGCATGTCACAGCGTGAGCTGTATGGGTCGAGCTACCGGGTAAAGGATGACATCACCGTCGGTGACCTCTCGGCGCGGACCAGACATGTCATCAGCCGCGAGATCGACGTGATTCGCAACCAGCTCAGCCGTAACCACGTCACCCTGCTGACGGGCCTGGCCAGCTTCGTCGATCCGCACACCGTGAACGTGCGGGCGGGCGGCGAGGACACCGAGGACCGCCGGATCCAGGCGGAAAGAATCATCATCGCCACGGGAACCCGCCCGGCGCGGCCGGACACGGTCGACTTCGACGGACGGACCGTCGTCGACAGCGACCAGATCCTGGCYCTGGAGAAACTGCCCCGGTCGATGGTCGTCGTCGGCGCCGGTGTGATCGGTATCGAATACGCCTCGATGTTCGCCGCGCTCGGCACGAAGGTGACCGTCGTCGAGCGCCGTGACCGGATGCTCGACTTCTGCGACCTCGAAATCGTCGAGGCGTTGAAGTATCAGCTCCGCGATCTTGCGGTGACCTTCCGTTTCCGCGAGTCGGTCGTCTCCGTGGAACGCCACAACGGCGGTACCCTCACCCTGCTCGAGAGCGGGAAGAAGCTCCCGGCGGACACGGTGATGTATTCGGCCGGGCGGCAGGGGCTCACCGACATCCTCAATCTTCCGGCGGCCGGCCTCTCCGCGGACAACCGCGGCCGGATCAAGGTCGGCTCGGACTTCCGCACAGAGGTCGATCACATCTACGCGGTCGGCGACGTGATCGGATTCCCCGCTCTCGCGGCGACGTCGATGGAACAGGGACGCCTTGCGGCGTACGCCGCCTGCGGCGAKGACGTCAACGCCATGCGGGCCGAGCTGATGCCGATCGGGATCTACACGATCCCGGAGATCTCCTATGTTGGMAGCACCGAGGACGAACTGACCGAGCAGGCCATCCCGTTCGAGGTGGGCATCGCCCGGTACCGGGAGCTGGCCCGCGGAGCCATCCTCGGTGACTCGTACGGGATGCTGAAGCTACTGGTCAGCCCGGACGACCGGCGCCTTCTCGGGGTGCACGTCTTCGGTACGGGAGCCACCGAACTCGTCCACATCGGACAGACCGTGATGGGCTGCGGTGGCACCATCGACTACCTTGTCGACAGCGTCTTCAACTATCCGACGCTCGCCGAGTCCTACAAGGTMGCGGCCCTGGACGCAATGAACAAGATGCGCGCGGTTGCCCGCTTCAGCGGCTGACCGGAGCACCAGACGGCGCATCGGGCCGGGGGCGGCCGCGAACCGGGCTCCTCGCCCCACGACGTCATGAGCTGACGAAAGGTAAGCCGCTATCACCGGATCGGGCCGGCTAATGGCGGGCAAGCATAGGCTGATCAGGKTGGAGCTGTCCTCGTTCTGCCCGCGCTACCACCATGCCGTCGAGACCATCGGGCGGCGCTGGACCGGGGCCATCGTACGCGCGATGCTGGCCGGCGCAACCCGGTTCTCCGAGATCACGACGGCGGTGCCCAACCTGTCCGACCGGCTCTGTTCCGTACGGCTGAGGGAACTCGAAGCCGAAGGGATGGTCAGACGCACCGTCGTCCCGGACACGCCCGCGCGGACCGAGTACCACCTGACCGCGAAGGGAGCGGACCTCGCGGACACGGTCGCGGCTCTCTCCCTCTGGGCCGAGACCTGGCTCCCCGACCCGTCCTGCTGACCCGTCCTGCTGGCCCGTCCTGCTGACCCGTCCTGCTGGCCCGGGGTTGCCCGGCACCCCAGCGGATCAGGCCCGCACGGGTCCGGTCAGCGCACCARCCCGGCCTGCTGGGACGCCCTGGTCAGCTTCGCGCCYAGCTGGCCGGAAATCCGCTCGGGCGCCACCCACCGAACCTGCGTCGTGGCGCTCTCCCGCACCGCGAGGCTGCGGTCCTCGACGTGGAAGAGATAGGTCATGTCGTAGTGCACGTGCTCGGGTTCACCGAGGATCGGCGCGGCGTCGACGATTCTGACCTCCACGTCGAACGGGAGGATCCCGCCCGGGATCACCGCGTCGGCCTCGACACCGGCCCGGCGCGCAGMGAGCCCGAGCGCGGCGCCGAGCAGCGAGGAGTCGTCGGCATCGACATGACCGCCGGGCATCCGCCAGACCGCGGTGGACGGCTCCAGGATCTCCAGCACCCGCCAGTCCGGGGACACGATCGCGGCTCGGCACGTGACATGGGCCGGCATCGTGCTACGGGCTGTGATGGATGGCCCGTGCAGAGCCAGCACGACCAAGGACCGCATGAGGTCCACTTCGTCCGGATTTGCCTCGATGTAGCCCAGGGCCACACCGATCACCGCGTTGTTGGTGACCGCCAYGCTTAAGGAACGTACAGGCATCGGGCGCCGATCACGACCCACTGAGACRGGACACACCGAAACTCGTATCGCACCAGCATACTCACTTACAGTGATAAAAAAGGTAACAGAACGGACCGAATCGGAATTCCGGCAGCAAGGAAGGGAGCTCCGCCTACGAGGGGATCCACCGTCGGCCGCGGAACGGCGGAAGCTGGAAGCAGTGGCACCAACACCCCGTGTAATCGTCACCCCCATGCGGCCCATCCCCCTCTTGTGACTACGGAAGGTAATTGTTGGTACCGGCGCGCCGCTCGACCGCCCCGACGCGCGACCCCGGCCCCCGACCCAACGTGAAGCTCAGGTGTGCTCCCCCGGGTGGCGACGCGCCGACGCATCCCCACGCGGGCCACCCCCACTCACGCGGGCCATCCCACGCGGGCAATGACGCCGAGCCGACACCGCCACGCGGCGTGCACCGTCCGCGACTAAGGTCGACGGCATGGATCCGAAAGATCCGGGAATCAGACACCTGGACAGATCCACAGTGATGATCTACCGTCCGCCCGCGGGACCCCCGTTCCGCCGGTCGGACCGAGCGGGAGGACCAGCCGTGCGGGAGAACCTCACCCTCGACGAACCACGCCGAGGGATCCGGTCCGGCCGAACCATGACGCTGCTTCCGGGGCTGGTCCTCGCGGGAATGGTCGCGCTGACCGCCGGTTGCGGGGGGTCCGACGACATCAGCGTGCCGCCCTCCGTCAGCACACCGACCCTGCCGACGTCGCTGCCCACCGCGCTGCCGAGCGGGCTGCCCACCGCGCTGCCGACCTCGCTGCCGGGGGTGGGAAGGATCGACGCCGTCAGCGGCGCGGATGCCCTGCGTGGCACGAATGTCCCCCCCGATTTCCCGGTGCCGCCCGGGGCCACCGTGAAGGTCGGTACGACCACCGGGAAGACGTCGACGGTGACACTGGGCGGGGTGTCCAGCGACCGGGTGGCCACCTTCTACCGGCAGACCCTGCCTGGCGCCGGCTACAAGATCACAACGGATGTGGGGATTCCGGGGGTCGCCAGAGCCATCCAGTTCAACGGGCACGGCGTCAACGGGAGTATCGGGGCCGCGGGGATCGGCAATACCGACGGCGYCGCCGTGGTGTTCACCAAGCGGTAGTCCCCCCGGGGAATCACGGCCGGGCTCACCCGGGCACGACCGGCCGTTGCGGAAAATCAAGCTGCGAGCGATCGAGCTGTGGAAGATCGAAATGCCGACGGATCTCCGCCTGCACCTCGCGCGGCGGGTGCCGGGCGTCCACGACGGCCACGAACTCCTTACGCTGGAAGATCTCCATGACCGGTCGGGTCTTCTCGTGGTACTCCCGCAGGCGGACGGCAAGTGCCTGCGGGTTGTCGTCGGCCCGGGTCAGCAGCGGCGCTCCGCACACGTCGCAGGTGTCCGGCACCTGCGGCCTACTGGCGATCAGGTTGTAGTCCAGGCCGCACCGTGAGCAGAACCGGCGGGCGAGCACCCGCCGATAGACCTCGTCGTCGGGGAGGTCGAGGTAGATGACCCCGTCGATGTCGTAGCTCTCCAGGAAGAACTCGGCCTGCYGGGCGTTGCGCGGGAACCCGTCGATGATGAACCCGTAGTTCCAGTCGTGCTCGGCCAGCCGGGAGCGCACCACCGACTCGACGAGGTCGTCCCCGACCAGGTGACCGGCCGCCACGATGCGTTTGACCTGGGCACCGAGTTTGGTGTGGTTCTGCACGTTCCAGCGGAAGACGTCGCCGACGCTGATGTGGACCAGGTCGAAGTCCCGGGCCATCATCGTCGCCTGGGTTCCCTTGCCGCTGCCCTGCACGCCCATGATGACGAACTTGCGCACGCCGACTCCCGATCGTTCCTCCGCCCCGGAGGCCGGCCGACGCGCGGCCGCCTCGGTGGCCCGCCCCCAGCTGTCCCACCGGCCTCTCCGTCGCGACGTTATCCGCCATGGAGATCACTAGGGGTTTCCGCGGCCCAGCGGTGGCGGGTACGTCATGACACCCGCACGGCCGACCGGCGGGCTATCCGTGGCCCAACCCGGACCGATGCACGCCGACAATGCCGTAAAGAGCAGGATGTCAGGATGTATGGGGATCGGGGGAGCGCGGAACGGGCCGCGGCTGCGATCCCGGRTTCTAGGAGGGAACGCGGGTGTCAAGGGGACTGCGTCAGACGCTCGGCGCCGGCCTGGCCGCCACCGTGCTGGCGGTGGGGCTCACAGCGTGCGGTTCCGGGGACAGGGCACCGGCTCCACCCGCGGAGATCGTCCTCAATCGGGGGCAGGACTCGTCGATCCCCTTCCGCACCGAGGCCGACGGCGAGGTGCTCCTGGACGTCACCACCACCGCCCCGGGGGTCTCCTGGGGCTCCCCGGGCGGCGAGTCCGCGGTGCTGTCGCTCTACGTCGACACCGCCTACGCCACCGATCTCGTGATCCCCAYGTCCTTCCCGATCAAGCGCAGCCTCGCGCTGGGTCACCTGGCCGCCGGCAAGCACACCCTGCGGACGCTGTTCGCCGCGGACCGGTCGCCCCGCAACGCCGCCACGGCGCGCCTGACCGATCTGACCTTCCGCACCGTCACGCCGCAGGACAACGGCYACCAGGCACTGGCGCACGCCCCGGTGATCTACGGCCGGACGGCGCCGGCCGCCGCCGCGGACCCGATGGCCGGCGGGCCGTTCCAGAACGCCGTCACCGACACCCCACTGCTCGCCTTCCACTCCGAGGCGCCAACCGCGATCGCCGGTCATCGCCTGCTGACCTACTCGATGGTGTGGAGCAACGAGGACGAGGGCACCCCGACCCCGGCCCTGATGGCGTTCTGGGGGCGGACCACCGACATCGAGTGGACCTACCAGGTAGAGATCGACGCCACCGGCAACGCCATCCCCGGCAGCGCCGTGATCCAGGGGCCGGAGCACACGTCGCAGCCGTTCACCGGCCGGTACGAGAGCACGCACCCGCTGCTCGGGACCTGCACGCGCAGCAACAGCATGTGCCAGAACACCGACGGCCCGATGCGGTTCGCCCTRTCAGCCGCGGACACCCTCGACCCGAACGCCGAGGCCCCTGAGCGGGAGATGGACCGCAACCCGTGGACCTACTGGGTGATGTCCCAGGAGGTCGCCCGGGAGGGCAAGGTCGCCGACGCCCCGGTCCCGGACCCACGCACCCGGATCAGCGACCCGCGTAACTACCTGTACCTGATCGTCCGGAAGAACACGGTCGGCACGCCGAACACCGCCGACGCCTGGGTCGGGCTGTCGGTCGGGGTGCGGCTCGCCGGCAACCCCGAGACCTACCGATCGAACAAGACCTACCCTGCCTGGTCCATCGAACGGGACGCGCCGGCCGCCACGGCCGTCGAACTCCCACCCGGGACGGTCGCGGAGGACATCGCGTCCATCCAGGCGACCCGGGTCGTCGGTGCGGGTGCCGACACCGGTGCGCGCGTCCAGGTCGACTCGATCGAGCGGGCGTTCCTGCTGGGTCCGGACGGCCTGCCCCAGCAGTCGTTCCTGTTCACGCCGACGAAGGTGACCCTGACCGCCGCCGCGCCGACCGCGACCCTGTTCCGCCGTTCGCAGGGCGGCTCCTGATCCCGTCCGGGGTTCCCTGATTCCGCGGTGGCCCTTCACCCACGTGTGGTGGACCCCGAGGTGTGCACCGGTCCCGGGCTCCGACCGTGCGTCCCGGTGCGATCGGGAGCCCCGGCTGGCGCCGGGCGGACGGCGGCCGTCGGCATGCTGTCGAGCGTCCGCACATCCCGACCGACGGGCAACTGGGCGATGCTGTCGACGATGGCGGTCGGTCGGTAGGGGAACCGGTCGACGTCGGTGATGGACGTGATGCCCGACAGCACCAGCACGGTGTCCATTCCGGCCTCCAGGCCGGCGACGACGTCGGTGTCCATCCGGTCGCCGATCACCACGGTGGTCTCGCTGTGCGCGGACAGCGTGTTCAGCGCACTGCGCATCATCAACGGGTTCGGCTTGCCGACAAAGTAGGGTGTGACGCCGGTCGCCCGGGTGATCATCGCCGCGACCGCCCCGGTGGCGGGCAGGAGACCCTCCACCGAGGGACCGGTGGGATCGGGATTCGTCGCGATGAAGCGTGCGCCGTCGCGCACCAGCCGTACCGCTTTGGTGATTGCCTCGAAGCTGTAGGTCCGGGTTTCCCCGAGGACGACGTAATCGGGTGACCGGTCGCTGAGGACGTAGCCGATGTCGTGCAGCGCCGTGGTCAGGCCCGCTTCGCCGACGACGTACGCCGATCCCCGGGGGCGTTGGGTATGTAGGAAGAGCGCGGTGGCGAGGGCCGAGGTCCAGATCCGCTCCGGCGGGATCGTGAGTCCCGCGCCAGCCAGCCGGGCGGACAGGTCGYGGGCCGTGTAGATCGAGTTGTTGGTCAACACGAGAAAACCCAGGCCTGCCTCGCCGATCCCGGCCAGAAAGRCATCCGCGCCCGGAATGGGATGTTCCTCATGGACCAGAACACCGTCCATGTCGATGAGATAGTTCTCGATCAGATGTTCCGCCATGACCCCCGATTCTCCCCGCCTGCGCTCGATGCCGTCTGCCGGGTGGTCCCCACTCGGCACCATGATGGGGACCACCCGGCCCGAACGATCCGGCGGGTTCGGTCACCTCACCTCAGCTCACCGGGTTCGGGTGATCCCTTCTCACAGCACCGCGATGGCGGCGATCTCCGGTTCGGTGGGCGACATCAGATACAGGGATGGGACGATGAGCCAGTCGGCGAATCCCCCGTCGCAGGCGTAGGCCTGCGCATGGCCGGGCGACCGGAACGGGCCGATGACTCCCTGCACCTGCCGGGTCCCCTGCTCCAGAACGACGATCGCCCAGCTACCCGTCCGGTCCGGTGCGGGTGTCCCCCACTCCGACTCCGACAAGTCCATCACGTAGTCCATCTGTGCCCCTTCGCGAACGTCCCTCACCGGTATCCACCGAGCCGCGGGGTGGTAAAGAACCCGGGATATCTTGGCGCTTTCGCGCGGCTTTGCGCATCGAAACGCCGGAGGTCGACCTGGGTCGGTCCAGGATCCTCCGCCGGCAACGGCCGGGCGCGGCCCGTTCGTACATCCGTGAGTACATCGCCGAGCCGGCCGGGAGCGGAACGCAGAGGTGTGTGACGAAAATCGAAGTTCCCGCGTGGGGATCCCCTTGGGAGGGAGTAGAAGACGGTGCATTTTCCCGCGCCGACGTTCGGGTGATGTCGTAGGCCGGTACTTTGTCCGCTGCCCGTGCTCTCGGTCGCGCGGCCGCATCTACCGCCGCGCATACCGCCGGTCCGGCGTATCGCTACGGCGGTGGTCGGGATAACCGCCGCAGAGCCCCGGAGCCGCAGAGCCCCGGAGCCCGTTTGGTGGCGCCCCTTTGGTGGTGCCCCTTTGGTGGTGCCCCTCGCGGTGTTCCCCTTTGTGGTGCCCCCCGCGGCGCCTCGGCGCCGCGGGGGGAGGTTGAATCGGGTAGGTGGGACGCCGGGCGTCGCGTCACCGGCGCGGTCGGGAGTCGCTCCCGACGCAACGTCAGGATTGAGCTGTGCGTCTGCTTTGTCGCTGACTTCTTGCTATCTGGCTATCTGGGGGATCCGTGAGCCGGCGCCGGAGCGATTACCGCACCTGGGAGGAACTGACCAGGGAGGAACGTCGACGCGGGCTGGCGGTTCTTTCCGTGGCCGGGGTCGCGGCGGTGGTCGTGGTGTTCCTCGTCGTCGGGTCCGGTGGCGGGGCCGGTGGCGGGGCCGGTGCGGCGGCACCGCCCACTAMCGACGTCAAGGCCCGGCTCACGTCCTGGTACGCCACCACCGCCCAGGTCCGTTCGGAGGTCGTGCGGGCGGTCAACGCGGTACGGGCCGACATTCAGGCGGCGGACGGCATGTCGCTGAAACCGGCCTGCGCCGACCTGGGGCGGGCCGTCGACCGCATCGGACCGCTGGGCCTCCCGCCCGTCGAGAGCGTGAGCAGGAACTGGACCGAAGGCGCCGGTGCCTACGCCCAGGCGGTCACGGCGTGCGGGAACCTGTTCGACGGCACGCCCGTCCCCCCGCCGGTGCTGCTGCAGCGCACGACCGACGCTCTCAACGCCGGTGACGGGCGCTGGACCATGATCGTCGCCCAGATCGGGGCCCCGGCGCAGATCGTTCCCACCGGCTGAGCACCGGCCGGCCGCGATTGCCCGCGCTCGGGCAAGTACGGCCACGCGGCACCCTCGGCTGCCAGAAGGTGATGATGATCGCGCAGTCCTTCTTGACGATCGCGGTCGGCGGGACCTCGGCGTCGGCGGTCAGCGAGATCGCGGTGAGGGTCGGGCCGGCCTTGCGGTCGGTGTCCCAGGTCCGGATGTGATCGCAGAGGCGTTCAGCGAGGGCCTGGCCGTCAGCCCCGTGGCCGTGGGCGCCGATCTCGTATACCGGATCGGGGCCGTCGAGGCGGCGCTTGGCGAGGTAGGCAAGCGAGGAGCCGGCGACCAGCGCGGGGCTCAGGTTCGGGATCAGCGGGACGCACAGATCGGCCTCGACCGCGCCACGGCTGGCGTTGATCCGGCAGACGGCCRGGTCGGTGGCAGTGGCGCGCAGCCAGATCCCGTCGATCGGGTCCTGCGGCCCGATGGTCGTGCCCGACCAGGCGGCGACCCGGGGGTGGCGAAGACGCCGGTGAGGTGGTCCGGGTCGATGTCCTGGTCGACGTCGTAGTGGATCTGGACGAGCGGGTTTTCGTGGAGCGCGGCGACGCGTTCGACGTCCTGACCAATCATCGGGACGARGCCGCGGAGGAACACCGCGTCCGAGCGCAGCACGTTGTCGCCGCCTTTGACGAACGCGACACCCCGGGTCTGGCCGCGCCAGCGCAACGGCAGGACCATCCGCCCACCGGGGACAAGCTGGCTGAACCAGGCGGGGGTCAGACCGGGCCCTCCGGCCGCGTCTCCCACCCGGAGCCCTCCGGCGGCTCCGACCCGGGCCGAATCCCGGCGCCCACACGTCCGGGATATGCGGGCAGCGCGTCACCGGCGGCTGGAGAGTCAGGCTGGGCAGCCCGTCGCGCATCCGCGCCCCGCGCGCGGACCGGCGCAGATGCTCCGCGCGCGCCCTCCGGCACTCGYCGCAGGACGGGAACAGCGCGTGCACCTCGGGTTGGGGGCCCGTAGGCCCCTCCTCGCCGCAGCTTTCCCCTGCACTCACTTTTTCTGAACCTTCCCAGAGCCGCCGCATCGCGGGCACCGGATCATGCTGGCGCCATCGAAATCCTCGCCCTCGTGCCGCTCAGCGGCCGGGTTGCCCACCTGCCCGCTACTACTGCCCCGCTTGTCCGCGTTCCRCCCGAAGCCCATCCTCCCTCCATCTCCGCCGTCAGCTCATCCGGGAGGGTAGCCCGGCAGATGCGGGCAGGTAGCAAACGTGCCGGATCCGTAACCGACAGGCGGTTCACGCTGATGCCGGTGGCTTTGCTTCCAACGCCCGCCGAGAATGATCGATAACCTCTCCAAGATCCTGAACGGCTGCGATCTTCGGCCACCGGTGGTGCATTTCCCGCCACATCTCGCCTGATCGCTGGATCACGCCACGCGTAGGCCGCCCGTCGAGCACGTCGAGCACGTCGAGCGCGTCGCGAGCCGATGCCGCTGCGGCTATCGGATCGGGGTCGGCGCGATAGAGGAGGGTCCGTGCCAACGTGTTATGGGGTCCGGGTCACCGTCCACGCCACGGTCCTCGGCCACCCGCAGAGGTCCATCTGGCATTGCCCGTGGTGCGCCGGCACGGCCGCACCCCGTGGGCGCCGCCGGTCTGACCGTGAGACATCTGGATATACCCGAGGAGATGTCATGCCGCCCACAACCATGCCCGCGCTCGACTTTGTCGCGTTGGAGATCACTGGCCGGTGTCAGCCTGCGTCCACTGCTACGCGGACTCGTCCCCGCTCGGGGACCACGGGACGTTGAGCACCGCCGACTGGAGTGCGGTGATCAACGACGCCGCCGGCCTCGGTGTCGGCGTGGTCCAGCTCATCGGCGGGGAACGTCCACTCCGCGCCGCTCGACGCGATCCTGTCCGGGGATGCGTTCGGCGCCCAAGTCGAGCATCTCGACCAGCTTCGCCACCCCGGCTCCGGACCAACGGCGTGCCAGCCGAACCCGAAGTGCGGCCCGGCGTCGTCCCGCAACTTCGCGGGGCTGGCGGGTCAGCCGGTCGATGTGCCAGCAGACGATCGCCTGGAGGCGGCCTGCTTTGATGTCGTCAACGAGCCGGTCCCACTCCGGGCGTGGCCGTCCGGAATGGGCACCGACATCCTTGTCCGTAGTAGACGTCCTCGACCGCCCAGCCCTTACGGTCGCAGAGGGGGCGGCAGCCCGGCCTCCTGACGTGAGACTGCTAGCCCTGCGCCTGTTCGGTCCTGGCCGGCTCTGACGTAGATTCCCGCTCTGACCATGGGCCACATATTGACAGGCCCGTGCCACCCAGGCCGCAGTAGCCGCCGGGGTTCTTGGCGTCGGAGAGGTACTGCTGGTGGTATTCCTCCGCATAGTAGAACGGACCAGCCGGGGCGATCTCGGTGGTGATCGCCCCGAGGCCCGCGGCGGTCAGCACCTGCTGGAACGCCTCGCGGCTGGCAGCCGCCGCGGCGGCCTGCCCGGCAGTGGTGGTGTAGATCGCCGAACGGTACTGGGTGYCCGTGTCATTGCCCTGCCGCATGCCCTGGGTCGGGTCGTGCCCTTCCCAGAACACGCGCAGCAGCTCCTCGTAGCCGACCTTCGCGGGGTCGTACACCACGAGGACGACCTCGGTGTGCCCGGTCAGCCCGGAACACACCTCCTCGTAAGTGGGGTGCGGGGTGTGCCCTCCGGCGTAGCCGACGGCGGTGGTGTACACCCCGGGAACCTTCCAGAACGCGCGCTCGGCCCCCCAGAAGCAGCCGAGGCCGAACACGGCGGTCTCCAGCCCCGCCGGGAACGGGCCGGCGAGCGGGGTCCCCAGCACGGTGTGCGGGACGTCGCCCGCGAACACCGGCCGATCCCGGCCGGGAAGSGCCTGCTCGGGCGTGGGCAGTGTCGTCTTGTGACGACCGAAGAACATGGGAAGCCACCTCCGGTGGTTGTCTCCTCGCACAACCGCGCACCGCGGCCACACRTTCCCGCAGCCCGGGACCCTCGGACGCCCCCCAGATACTCTCCAAATGTTCTCCGGAGGTTCTCCGAAGGTTCATCGAACGTTCGCCGGACGATCGGGGAGCACGCCGCCAGAGAACAAGATCGCTCAGAGAACGAGATCMTCCAGCATCGTCGTGACCAGGGCCGCAATCGGCGATCGCTCGGAACGGGTGAGCGTGACGTGCGCGAACAACGGGTGGCCCTTCAGGGTCTCGATCACCRAGGCGACCCCGTCGTGCCGGCCGACCCGCAGGTTGTCGCGCTGTGCCACGTCGTGCGTGAGCACCACCCGTGACCCCTGCCCGAGCCTGGACAGCAMGGTCAGCAGCACCCCGCGCTCCAGGGACTGGGCCTCGTCGACGATCACGAACGCGTCGTGCAGGGACCGGCCACGGATGTGCGTGAGCGGCAGCACCTCCAGCATCCCGCGATCCACGATCTCCTCGATGACCTCGGGGGAGACGAGCGCACCGAGAGTGTCGAACACCGCCTGGGCCCAGGGCGCCATCTTCTCGTTCTCGCTGCCCGGGAGGTACCCGAGCTCCTGGCCACCGAMGGCGTACAGCGGGCGGAAAACCACCACCCGGCGGTGCGCCCGGCGCTCCATCACRGCTTCGAGCCCGGCGCACAGGGCAAGCGCCGACTTACCGGTGCCGGCTCGACCGCCGAGGGAGACGATCCCGACATCCGGATCGAGCAGGAGGTCGAGGGCGACCCGCTGCTCGGCGGAGCGACCGTGCAGGCCGAACGCGTCGCGGTCGCCGCGGACGAGCCGGACCTGCTTGTCGGCGGTCACCCGGCCGAGCGCGGAGGCACTCCCCCCGGTGGTGGTGAGGACCAGGCCGGTGTGGCAGGGCAGGTCGGCGGCCTCCAGGATCTCGGTGTACTCGCGGGAGTAGAGCCGGTCGAGGTCCTCCTGGGTGACGGTGAGCTCGGCCATCCCCGAGAAGCCGGTGTCCACCGGGGACAGCGCCTGGTACTCCTCGGCGGGCAGCCCCAGCACCGACGCCTTGACCCGCAGCGGGAGATCCTTCGTGACCAGTACGACGTCGGCGCCCTCGCGGRCGAGGTTCATCGCGACGCACAGGATCCGCGAGTCGTTCGTGTCGACCCGGAACCCCGGTGGAAGCACCGCCGCATCGGTGTGATTGAGTTCCACCCGTAGCGTCCCGCCGTTGTCCAGCGGGAGCGGTTGATCAAGGCGACCATGCCGGATGYGCAGATCGTCCAGGATGCGTAGTGCCTCCCGGGCGAACCAGCCCAGTTCCGGATGGTTCCTTTTGCCTTCCAGCTCCCCTATGACAACGAGGGGGRGCACGACATTGTGCTCCGCGAACCGCAGCAGCGCGCCAGGATCAGAAAGCAGCACGCTTGTGTCGACGACATGCGTTCGTGGCACACGCCCACCCRCTTACTCGGAGGTAGTCCGGGACCGACCCCTGCAGGGGCCGGGCACCGGCCTCCTGGTGTAGTCGCGCTTGCGGCACCGAGGGGCCTCCCGAGAGGTCCGGCACCATGCCGGACCACGGCTTGAGACGCTAGCGCTCCCACGGTAACCGCAGCCCTCGATGATGGCGACCCACTTCCGACAACACGTTACGTTAAGAACTGGAAACGTCTCGCACCCCGGAGTTCCCGTCGCACCCCGATCGGTCACATTGCGTCCGGATCATGACGCGGAGCATCAGCCGCCGCGCGCGGCGCCGTCGGAGGCCGGACCACGAGCGTCCGCCCGAGGAAGCCAGGTCACCGCTCCCTGCTCGGTTCGGAAGCCCCGGGACCTGCGCCGACTCCGGCGACGGGCACCGACCGGGGCAACAGTCACCGACCGACCGGGGCAACAGGCACCGACCGGCCGCAGGTCGCCACCGGATCCATGAGCCCGGCGACCGACGAGAGCCGGATGACCGCGGGCGTGCCGGCCAGAGACACGGTGGGCCGAAACGCGACAGGCCAGAACGTGACAGGCCGAAGCGTGATGGCCGGTGAGGGGTCACCCGAAACGCGACGACCGAGAGGTGACGGCAYGAGGCGCGCCCACGGGGGAAACACGACGGAACACCATGGAACACCGCGGGCTATGGAACACCGCGGGCCGATGATCGGACACTCGTTGTCTCGACATGTCATCGAGATCGGATCGAACCAAACCGGGCCCGAAAGAGGGCGCCGACTGGCACCGTCGGGCGGGTCGGAGGAAATTCAGCCAACCGGCTGGGGAATTCCCGGAAATTCACCCGGGGGAGGGATTGATCCCCGGCGAACATGCGGGATCCGCGGGGTGGTCATTATCGGATGGTGCTCCGCTCAGGTGAGCCGTACCGCGACACTCGGTAGGAACGCGGCCCGCCGACGGTGGAACAACGGACGCGACGCGGAGTTACGAACGAGTCCGGCGCCGGGCTGGCCGCCGGGCCGGCGAAGGAGGGCCGAACCCTGCCGACCGGTCGCCACGGGCCGGGCCGGGAGCCCGCCGAGCGGCTCGGCCCGTGGCCGACCCGCTCGGGGGTATCACACGAAGTGGTGCCACGGATGCCCTGCGCTGCCACGGTTGCCTTGTGAGGCGCTGCCACGAAGTGCCGTGCCGGCGGTGCGCTCCCCGGACGGAGCTCGCGGTTGGGTGCGTCAGCCGCTCAGTCTGCGCTGTTCAGCCGCTCGACAAGCGCCTCGTGCTCGGTCCACAGGGCGGCCGGAAGCCGTTCCCCGAACGTCTGGTAGTGCTCGGGGATCAGCTGGGCCTCCTGTTTCCACACCTCGACGTCCACCGTGAGCAGGGTCTCGAGGTCCTCCTCGGCGATGTCGATGCCGTCAACGGGTAGGGCGTCCTTCGTCGGCAGGACGCCGAGCGGCGTCTCCACCCCGGCTGCCGTGCCCTCCAGGCGACCGACGATCCAGGCGAGGACACGGCTGTTGTCGCCGAATCCCGGCCACAGGAACCTGCCCTCCGGGCTCTTGCGGAACCAGTTCACGTAGTAGACCCGCGGGAGCTTCGTCTGGTCGGCCTTCTGCCCGACCTCGAGCCAGTGGGCGAAGTAGTCGGCCATGTTGTAGCCGCAGAACGGCAGCATCGCGAAGGGGTCCCGGCGCAGCTTGCCGATCGCTCCGGCCTGGGCCGCCGTCGTCTCGGAGGCGACGATCGAGCCGAAGAACACCCCGCGCCGCCAGTCGGGAGCCTCGGTGACCAGCGGCACCGCGGTCGCCCGGCGCCCGCCGAACAGGATCGCCGAGATCGGCACGCCGCGCGGATCCTCCCACTCCGGGGCGATCGTCGGGCACTGGCCCGCCGGGACGGTGAAGCGGGCGTTGGGGTGTGCGGCGGGCTCGCTGGACTCGGGGGTCCAGTCGCGGCCCTTCCAGTCGATGAGGTGCGCCGGCGGCTGCTTGGTCAGCCCCTCCCACCAGACGTCACCGTTATCGGTCCTGGCCACGTTGGYGTAGATGGCGTTGCCCCAGAGGGTCCTGACCGCGTTGGGGTTGGTCTGCTCGCCGGTCCCCGGGGCGACCCCGAAGAACCCGGCCTCCGGGTTGACCGCGTACAGCCGGCCGTCCTCACCGAAGCGCATCCAGGCGATGTCGTCACCGACAGTCTCCGCCTGCCAGCCCGGCAGGGTTGGGATGAGCATCGCCAGATTGGTCTTTCCACAGGCCGACGGAAATGCGGCGGCAATGTAGTGGACCTTGCCGGCGGGAGACGTCAGTTTGAGGATGAGCATGTGCTCGGCGAGCCAGCCCTCGTCGCGGGCCATGACGGACGCAATACGCAGCGCATAGCACTTCTTGCCGAGCAGTGCGTTTCCGCCGTAACCCGATCCGTAGGACCAGATCTCCCGGGTTTCCGGGAAATGGGTAATGTACTTCGTCGTATTGCACGGCCACGGAACATCGGCCTGGYCGGGTTCCAGCGGAGCGCCCAGGGAATGGACGGCCGGGACAAAGAAACCGTCCGTTCCAAGCTGCTCGAGGGCGGGCGTTCCCATCCGGGTCATCGTCC